>DATFVJ010000327.1:0-8334 GCA_035260365.1 Streptosporangiaceae bacterium | reverse complement strand
GGTCTCGTCGGCGAAGTCGTCCAGGTTGAGCAGGCCGTCCACCTCCACCTGGCCGCCGAGCAGCCGCTTGGCCTGCACCGCCTCCATGTCGTACTCGTCCTGAATGTCGCCGATCAGCTCCTCGACCAAATCCTCGAGGGTGACGATGCCCGCGGTCCCCCCGTACTCGTCGATGACGATCGCCAGGTGGGAGCGGTCGTTGCGCATCTCGGTGAGGGCCGCGAGCACGGTCTTGCTCTGCGGCAGATACTTGACCGGCCGGCTCAGCTCACCAACCGGGGTCGAACGGTTCGCAAGGTCCTGGTTGAGCAGATCGCGCAGGTGCACGAACCCGATCACGTTGTCATAGGACTCGCGGTACACGGGGAACCGTGAATGCGTCGCCGCAGCGGCGATCTTGGCCGCCCGGTATATCGGCATCTCGGCGTCGAGGAACTCCACTTCCGTCCGGGGCACGAGCACCTCGCGCAACTGCCGCTTGCCCGCCTCGAACACCTCGCCGACGATGTGCCGCTCGTCGGCGCCGAGATCGGGACGCGCGGTCACCAGGTCGAGAAGCTCTTCGGAGGTCATGGCGTCGCGCCCGGCCCGGGGATTACCGCCGAGCACCCGCACCACCAGGTCCACCGACCTGGACAGGAGCCATACGAGCGGCCGGAACGCCGCCGAGATCCGGTCGAGCACCGGGGCTGCCGCCAGCGCGATGGGCTCGGGTCGCTGCAGCGCCAGCCGTTTGGGGGCAAGCTCACCAAGCACCAGCGAGAAGTAGGAGATAACGACGGTCACCGCGACGAGCGAGAGGGTGGACGCGAGGCCGGCGGGCACGCCACTGCGGCGCAGCAGCCCCCTGAGTTCGGCGGCGAGGGTCGCGGCACCGAACGCGCCGGAAAGCAGCGTCGCCGTGGTGACCCCGATCTGCACGGACGACAGGAAGCGGTTCGGGTCCTGCGCCAGCCGGGCGGCGCGCTGGCCGCGTTTGCCCCGCTGCTCGAGCGAGCGCACCTGGCCCTCACGCAGCGACACGAGCGCCATCTCCGCCGCGGCGAAGAATCCGCCGAGGAGCACGAAGGCGAGCACGACGGCGATATCGCGGCCGATGTTGCTCACGGCTCGATTCCTGGAGGTCTGGCCCCTGAATGCATGGTGTCCGCACAGTCTAAAAGGTCATACCGGCAGGGCGCGGGTTCCGGTGCACCCCAGACAATTAACGTGTGGACCCTGTGAAGCCCTACCCGATATGGAAGCACGCGGCGCGGCTCGCCGACGGTCGCGAGATCATTTATTTCGACGAATCGCCGGGGCTCGGCAGGGAGACCGTCAGGGATACCCGCGATCTTGGCGAGCCGGCGGGTGGGCCCGCGTCCATGCTCCGGTGGGATCCGCTCGCCGGGGAGTGGGTGGTCATCGCGGAGCAGCGGCAGGACCGTACCTTCCTGCCGCCGGCCGACGCGTGCCCGCTCGACCCGTCCGCGCCGGGGCGGCCCACCGAGATCCCCGCGAGCAGCTATGACGTCGTCGTCTTCGAGAACCGCTTCCCCTCGCTGTCCGGCGCGGAGCCCGGGCAGCGGGCGCCGCGGGAACGGCGGGCCGGCGAAACCACGCCCGACCCGTTCGCGCGGCGTCCTGGCTACGGCAGGTGCGAGGTCGTCTGCTTCACGGCCGACCATGACGCGTCCTTCGCCGAGCTCACGCCCGACCGGGTGCGCACCGTGGTCGAGGCGTGGGCGGACCGGACCGCCGCGTTGTCCGCGCTGGACGGGATCGAGCAGGTGTTCTGCTTCGAGAACCGCGGCGAGGAAATCGGTGTCACGCTCCACCACCCGCACGGGCAGATCTACGGCTACCCCTTCGTGACGCCCCGCACCGCGAGGATGCTCGACCAGGCAGGCCGGTACGCCGAGCGCACCGGTGGCAATCTGTTCGACGACCTGGTCGCGGGCGAACTGGCTGCGGGCTCGCGGGTGGTGGCGAGCAACGGCCTCTGGACCGCTTTCGTACCGGCCGCGGCCCGCTGGCCCTACGAGGTGCTACTTTTCCCATCCGAACGGGTGCCCGACCTGACACTCCTTGGTGACCGGGCCCGCACCGCCTTCTGCACGATCTACCTGGACGTGCTCCGCCGCCTTGACAGCTTGTTCGGCAGCCGGGCACCGTACATCGCGGCGTGGCACCAGGCACCGGGGCCCGCGGGCAGCCGGGACGGCGCCGCCGGCGCGAAGGACGCGGCCGGGGCCGCCGTCGGCGGCCTGGCCAGCCGCGGTGATTTCGCCACGCACCTTCAAGTAATGTCGGTGCGGCGCGCGCCCGGGAAGCTCAAGTACCTGGCTGGCTCAGAATCCGGCATGGGCGTGTGGATCAACGACATCGTGCCCGAGACCGCGGCGCGACGGCTCCGGGAGGTCACGTGAGGCTGCTCGTCACGGGCGGCGCCGGCTACGTCGGCAGCGTCGTCGCGGCGCTGCTGCTGCGGGACGGTCACCAGGTCGTGGTGCTCGATGACCTTTCCACCGGCCATCCGGACGCGGCGCCCAAGGGGGCCGAGCTCGTCAGGGGGACGATCCGCGACGACGCGCGCGGCGTGCTCGAGGGCGGCGTCGACGCGGTGCTGCACTTCGCGGCCAAGTCCCTCGTCGGCGAGTCGGTCGCGCGGCCGGGGCTGTACTGGGAGCACAACCTCGGTGGCACGCTCGCGTTGCTCGACGCGATGCGGGTCACGGGTGTGCGCAGGATCGTCTTCTCCTCGACCGCGGCCGTGTACGGCGACCCGGAGCGCGTCCCGATCGAGGAGACCGCCCCCACCCGGCCGACCAGCCCGTATGGCGCGTCGAAACTCGCCGTCGACACCGCGCTCGCCGAGTACGCGCGGCTGCAGGGGCTCGGCGGGGTGAGCCTGCGATACTTCAACGTCGCCGGCGCGCACAGGGACCCTAGCTCCGGATGGCTCGGTGAGCGGCACGCTCCGGAGACGCACCTCATCCCCAACGTCCTCGCGGTGGCGTCGCGGCTGCAAGCCGTCGGCCCGGCCACGGCCCGGCCCGGTCCGGGCGGGGGCGTCGCCGGCGCGGGCGACGCGGTGCAGATCTTCGGCGACGACTATCCGACGCCCGACGGCACCTGCGTCAGGGACTACATCCACGTGACCGACCTGGCCGCCGCGCACCTGAGTGCGCTCGACGCGTGTGTGCCAGGCACGCACCGCGTCTACAACCTGGGCAACGGCACGGGGTTTTCCGTCCGTGAGGTCATCGAGATGTGCCGCGGCGTCACCGGTGTCGACATCCCGGCGCGGGTGGCGCCGCGGCGGCCAGGTGACCCGGCGGTCCTCGTGGCCTCCGCCGCACGCATCGAGGCGGAGCTCGGCTGGGCCGCCCGCCTGGACCTGCGGGCCATGGTCACGGACGCGTGGGCCTTCACCACGGGCCCGCGGTGAAAGCGCAGGCCGGCCGGCCGGGTGGGGACGCGGCGGCCGGCGCGGACCTGGGCGGTGCCGGACCGGCCGACGCGGACCTGGCCGGCTCCGGGACGGCCAGCGCCGGCGGCGCCGGTGCGGCGGTGGCACGCGCGGCGGGCTGGTTCCGCGACCACTACGGCGGCCAGCCGGCGGGGGTCTGGCACGCACCGGGCCGGGTCAACCTGATCGGTGAGCACACCGACTACAACGAGGGTTTCGTGCTGCCGTTCGCGCTCGGGTTCGGGGTGCGCGCCGCCGCGGCTCCGGCGGGAAGCATGGGCACGGCTGCCGCTGGCACCGCCGGCCCGGCGAACACGGCCACCGCTACCGCCCGCGGCAGCGACGTGCTCGAACTGTCGTCGCGGCAGGCACCGGCCGAGCGGGTAACGGTCAGCATCGGGGGGCTCGCGCCCGGGTCGGTCCGTGGCTGGGCCGCGTACCCGGCCGGGGTCGTGTGGGCGCTGCGCGGCGCCGGTTACGACGTCGGCGGCGTACGGCTCGCCGTCGATTCCGATCTGCCGCAAGGCGCGGGGCTGTCCTCGTCGGCCGCACTCGAGTGCGCGGTCGCGGTCGCGCTCACCGGGCTGTACGGGATCGAGGTGCCGCCGCAGACGCTCGCGGCGATCGCACAGCGCGCGGAGAACGATTTCGTCGGCGTGCCGAGCGGGATCATGGACCAGACCGCGGCCATGCGGTGCCGCAAGGGCCACGCGCTGCTACTCGACTGCCGGACGCTTGCGGCCAGCCATGTCCCCTTCGACCCCGCAGGCGCCGGCCTCGAGCTCGTCGTCATGGACACGCGGGTGCGGCACGACCTGACCGACGGCGCGTACGCCGACCGGCGCCGCGCCTGCGAGGAGGCCGCGCGGGCGCTCGGCGTGCCTGCGCTGCGCGACGTCACCGATCCCGACGCCGCGCTGCGGCGGCTGGCCGACCCCGTGCTCAGGCGCAGAGCCAGGCACGTCATCACCGACAACCACCGCGTTCAGGCGGTGGCCGGTCTGCTGCGCGCCGGCGCCATGAACGAGATCGGGGCGTTGCTCAACGCGTCGCACCTGTCGCTGCGGGATGATTTCGAGATCTCCTGGCCGCAAGCGGACGTCGCGGTGACCGTCGCCAACGCGGCGGGCGCACTCGGCGCCCGTATGATCGGCGGTGGGTTCGGCGGATCAGTGATCGCGCTGGTCCCCGCGGGACTGGCCGGCGAGATGACCGGCGCCGTGGCCGGCGAGTATGTGCGGCGCGGCTGGGCGCCGCCGCGGGTGATAGCGGCTGCACCTGAATCAGGGGCGCACCGCCTGGCCTGAGGGGACCCGGCGAACCGGCTCCCGCCGCCGGCCACCGCCGCCACGCGTGAACCTGCACGGCCACCGGATTCGCTCACCGCCCGGCGCATCCGGGCGCACCATATCGCCCGGCTTACCTGATGACCGGAACCCCGGTTAATGTGCTGGACATAGCGCGCCAATCGCAGCAATCTGTTGCCATGACCCCGACGGGTGTCCTTCTCCTCGCGATCTTGGCCGTCGGCGCGGTCATTGGCTGGTCATTACAGCGTGCGCGTGGCGCCTGGTCGGACTACCAGGACATCCGTGCCCGGGTCCCGAGAGCACGCACCAGGTTCCGGTCTCACGTGGGCAGCGCGGTCCGCTGGGGTGTGGTCGTGGTTGTCGTGGTATTCGCGCTGTTTCATCTGTAAGTTGCCCGGCGCTGCGCGACAGGCTGTGACGGGGATAAGGACACTGGTGGCGAAATCTCGCAAAACACCTGTCTCACGTGTATCTTCCGCGACGCGTCTGCAAGCCGGCGAGCCGGCCTCATAGGGCAGGATCGTCGCATGTACCTACGTGATGACGCCAGCGCCCTCGTGGCCGAGATGACCAGGCTGCGGCACGCGATTCACCGCGAGCCCGAGATCGGCCTGAATCTGCCCCGCACCCAGGAGAAGGTGCTCGCGGCGCTCGGCGGGCTTCCGCTCGAGGTCGCCACCGGCCGTCGGCTCACGTCGGTGACGGCGGTGCTGCGCGGCGGCCGGCCCGGCCCGGCCGTACTGCTGCGCGCGGACATGGACGCGCTGCCGATCACCGAGCGCAGCGGCGTCGAGTACGCGTCGCGGACCGACACGGCCATGCACGCCTGCGGTCACGACACCCATATCGCGATGCTGATCGGCGCCGCCCACCTGCTCGCGGCGCGGCAGGCCGAGATACCCGGCAGTGTGATCTTCATGTTCCAGCCGGGAGAGGAAGGCGACCGCGGCGCTCGGTACATGATCGACGAAGGCGTGCTCGACGCGGCGGGCGCGCGGCCGGTCGCCGCGTACGCGCTGCATTCCATCTCTGCGCCGCTTGCGACCGGCGTGTGCACCACCCGGCCTGGCCCCATGCTCGCGGCGGCCGACGAGATCAGCGTCACCGTCCGCGGGGCCGGCGGGCACGGCTCGCAGCCGTACAACGCGCGTGACCCGATACCGGCCGCCTGCGAGATGATCACCGCGCTGCAGACGTTCGTGACCCGGTCCTTCGACGTATTCGATCCCGTGGTCGTCACGGTCGGCACCTTCCACGCCGGCACCGCGTCGAACGTGATCCCGGCCGAGGCGCGCTTCGGGGCGACGCTCCGGTCGTTCTCCGCGGCGGCGCGGACACGGGTCAAGGACGGCGTCGTTTCCGTGCTTCGTGGCGTCGCCGCCGCGCACGGCCTTGAGATCGAGCATGAGTACGGACCTGGCTATCCGGTCACGGTCAACGACGCCGCCGAGGCGGAGTTCGCCGGCGCCGCCATGGCCGACGTCTTCGGGCCGGACCGCGCGCAAACAGCGCAGAACCCGATCATGGGCTCGGAGGATTTCTCGTTCGTGCTCAACGAGGTCCCTGGCGCGTTCGTCCTGATCGGCGCCTGCCCACCAGGGCGCGACCCGCAGACCGCACCGTACAACCACTCGGCGGAGGCCGTCTTCGACGACGCCGTGCTTCCCGAGGGCGCCACCCTCTACGCCGAGCTTGCCCTGCGCCGCCTCACCGCGGGCTGACGCAGCCAGGTATCAAGCGACCACCACCGCGGCCCCGGCCAGTCGCCGCGCGCCGTCAGAGGCTGGCCACGTCGGCCTGCTTGGCGCGGACCGCGGCCGCGGCCTCCCGCAGGGCGGTGAGTTCCCCGCCGGTCAGGTCGCGCTCCACGACGCGGCGGACGCCAACCGCACCGATCTCCGCTTCCACGCCCAGGTACACGCCCGAGATGCCGTACTGGCCGTCCACCCAGGCGCACACCGGGAGCACGGTGCCGGAGTCCTCGGCCACGGCGCGGGCCATCCGCGCCGCGGCGGCGGAGGGTGCGTAGAACGCCGACCCGGTCTTGAGCAGGCCGACGACCTCCGCGCCGCCCTTGCGCGTGCGCTCGACGAGCGCCTCGACCTCCGCCGCGGGCAGCATGTCGGCGAGCGGTTTGCCGTCCACCGAGCACGCCGACGGCACGGGAACCATCGTGTCGCCGTGCGAGCCGAGGGTGAGCGTCCGGACCGAGCCGACGGGCACGCCGAGCCGCTCGGCCACGAAATGCGTGAACCGGGCCGTGTCCAGCATCCCGGCCTGCCCCAGCACCCGGTGGGCCGGGAACCCGGACACCTTGGCGGCCAGCGCCGTCATCTCGTCGAGCGGGTTGGACACCACGATCAGCACAGCATCGGGCGCGTACCTCGCCACGTTTTCCGCGACGCTGCGCACGATCTTGGCGTTGACGCCGATCAGATCCATGCGGCTCATGCCCGGCTTTCGCGGCAGGCCAGCGGTGATGATCACGATGGCCGAGCCGGCCAGCGCGCCGTAGCCGGAGCCATCCGCGCCCGTCGTCACCCCGGTGACCTTGGTCTCGAATCCCTCGATCGGGCGTGACTGGTTCATGTCCAGGGCCAGCCCCTCGGGCCTGCCCTCGATGATGTCGGTGAGCACGACCTCGGTGAAGATGTCGTACTCGGCGAGTCGCTGCGCCGTCGTCGAGCCGTAGAACCCCGCGCCTACGACAGCTACCCTGCCCTGGCGGCTCATCGGGCCTCCATCTTCTTCCGCAGGTTCTCGTCAAGCACGGTAAGGAACTCCTGCGTCGTCAGGTACGGCGCGTCGGCGCCGACGAGCGTGGCCAGATCCTTGGTCATCTGGCCGGCCTCGACCGTCTCGACGCAGACCTCCTCCAGCGAGCGGGCGAACTCGGTGACCTCGGGTGTGCCGTCTAGCTTGCCGCGGTGGGCGAGCCCGCGCGTCCAGGCGAAGATCGACGCGATCGGGTTGGTGGATGTCGGCCTGCCCTGCTGATGCATCCGGTAATGACGGGTCACGGTGCCGTGGGCGGCCTCGGCCTCGACGGTGCGGCCGTCGGGTGTCATCAGCACGCTCGTCATCAGGCCCAGCGAGCCGAATCCCTGCGCCACCACGTCGGATTCGACGTCCCCGTCGTAGTTCTTGCACGCCCAGACGATGCCCCCCTCCCACTTGAGCACCTGGGCCACCATGTCGTCGATCAGCCGGTGCTCGTAGGTGAGCCCCGCGGCCTCGAACTCGGCCTTGAACTCCGACTCGAACACCTCGGCGAACAGGATCTTGAACCGGCCGTCGTACGCCTTGAGAATTGTGTTCTTCGTCGACAGGTACAGCGGATAGCCGCGGTCGAGCGCGTACCGCATCGTCGCGCGAGCGAAGTCGCGAATCGAGTCGTCGAAGTTGTACATGGCCATCGCGACGCCGCCGCCGGTAAACTTCGCGACCTCGATCTCGAGTGGCTGGCTGCCGTCGTCGGGGATATAGGAGATCATCACCGTGCCCGGGCGTGGCACCACGAAATCGCTCGCGCGGTACTGGTCGCCGTGCGCGTGGCGGCCGATGACGATCGGC
>DATFVJ010000326.1:0-8222 GCA_035260365.1 Streptosporangiaceae bacterium | reverse complement strand
TCGTGGTGAGCGGCCCCGGTTACCGGTCCGGCCTGCTCGCCACCGCCTCCACCCGCCAGCCTGGCCTGGTGCAGCTCACCGACCTGACCTCGGCGATCCTGGCGTGGCGCCACCAGCCCGCGCCCGCCGATCTGGTCGGCTCACCGCTGACCAGCGCGAGCCGCGGCCGCCTGGCCGGCGCCGTGGCCGGGCTGACCGGCCAGGACACCGCCGCCCAGGTGTACGCGTCGTCATCGGGCTGGTTTTTCGCCGTATACGCCGTCGGCGACGCCGTGGTGTTCGGCGCGATCATGCTGGCCTGCCCGGGCGCGCCGCGCCGCAGGCGCCGCCGCGCAGGCGCGAGGATCGCCGGGGCGTTCGCCGGAGCGGTGCTGCCCGCCTCGTTCCTGGCCAGCGTGGTGCCGTGGTGGCTGCTCCCCCACCCGGCGGTCACGCTGTACGCCATGACCGCGGCCTGGGCGGCCGTGATCGGCGCTGCGGCCCTGGCCGGGCCGTGGCGGCGCGATCCGTTCGGCCCGCCCGGCGTGGTCGGCGCGGTCACGGTCCTGGCCATCGGGCTGGACGTGATGACAGGCTCGCGCCTGCAGATCGGCACGCCGTTCGGGCTGTCCACGCTGGAGGCGGGCCGCTTCTACGGCGTCGGCAACAACGCGCTCGGGCCGTACGCGGCGGCGGGCATGCTCGCCGCCGCATGGCTGGCCGGTGCCGCCGCGCGGCGGAGCTTCCGCTGGCGGCCAGGCTCCGGTGCCGCGGCGGGCTTCGCGTCGGCCAGCCCGCGCGAGCGCAGGGACGCGACCCTGGCGGTGGCCGCGGTGGCCGTGTTCACGGTGATCGCGTCGGGCTGGCCGGGATTCGGCAGCAAGTTCGGTGGCACGGTCGCCATGGTCCCCGGGTTCGTCCTGCTCGGCCTGTGCACCGCGGGCGTACGCGTCAGCACAAGCCGCGGCGTCGCGATCGCGGTCAGCGGTGTTGCCGCCGTCGCGCTGTTCGCGGTGGCCAACTACGTCGTGCCGATCACCGGGCACTCGCACATCAGCGCCTTCGTCGGCGACGTGCTGCACGGAGGCGCGGGCGGCGTGCTGCAAAGGAAGATCAGTTCCAACGTCGGCTCGCTCACCCTCACCCCCTACAGCCCGCTCGTGCCGGTCGTGGTCGTCGCACTCGGGCTGCTGCTGGCGCGGCCGCGGTGGTTCGGCGCCCGGTGGCTGCCCGGCATCTGGGCACGTGCGCCGCTGCTTCGCCCCACGATGGCCGCGATCTGGGTGGTCGCGGTCCTCGGCTGGCTCGCCGACGACTCCGGTGTCACCGTGGCGGCGGCGGCGCTGCCCTTCGCGCTGCCGCTCGCGATCGCCATCCACGCCGCCGTTCCCGGCGAGCCGCCGAGCGGTGAAGCGCCGCCAGCCGGGGACGCGCCGCGCGGTGCGACGTTGCCGCCCGGGCACGCGGCGCCGCGCGCGGGCGGCGCCGCGCTGCGCCGCCACTACCGATCCTGACGGCCGTGGGGCCACCGCCCAGGTGACCAGGCGCGGCGGGTGCCGCCTCTGCCCGGTACGACAAGCTGAGCCATCGCCGTTGCGGCACGACCCAGGCGGGCTCTCGGCAATCTGACGATGCGTGCATGGCCCGCGGCTGTGGGGGTACGCAGCCATTTTCCGCGTTCCGCGATGAGAGGAGCGGGTCATGGAAATCCCCGTCGCGCTGATGCTGTTCGCTTTCGGCGCCATCCTGACCTTCGCCGTCAAGGTCAACGCACCAGCGCTCAACCTGCACATTGTGGGCGTTATCCTCATGGCCGTCGCCGCCGCGGGTATCTACTTCTCCAGGCGCGGGAATGCGTGGGTGCGTAAGGTCGTCGTCTTGCCCAGACGCCGCCGCAGGTCGTCGCGCGGCGATGAGATCTTGGAGGCGATCTACCCGCCCTACGTGCAGGAGAATCCCCACGCTGTCGAGCGCACCGTGATCGAACCGGTGGTGGAACCCGGTGATACGACGGTCGCGAGAGTAGTCGCGGAACGGCTTGCCAAGGAAAAGTAGCCCGTCGCGTGGAATCATGGCGGGGATGAACGAAGTCAAGATCCGCGGTGCCGTCCCCGGCGACGACCGGGCCCTGGCCGAGCTTGACCACCGGGCCTGGTCGCCGGACAGTGCCGTCACCGAACGGCCACCGGCGGAGAGCGCGTTCTTCGGCCCGGGAACCACTCCGGACCAGTTTCTCGTCGCCGTGCCCGGCGGGCCGGCGTCCAGCGGGCCGGCGTCCGGCGGGCCGGGGTCCAGAGAGCCGGGGTCCGGTGGCGGGCAGCCGGCCGGCTACGTGCGCGTGATCCCGCCCACGACGCTGCCGAGCAACGCGCACGTCAGGCAGATCTGTGGGCTCGCGGTCGAACCCAGCCTGCGCGGCGGCGGGATCGGCCGTGCGCTGGTCGACGCCGCCTGCGACTGGGCCAGCCGCGCGGGCGCACGCCGTATCACCTTGCGGGTCCTGTCCTCCAACGCACCGGCGCGCCGGCTGTACGAGGCGGCGGGGTTCACCGTCGAAGGCGTGCTGCCGGGTGAGTTCCACATCGCCGGCCGCCACGTGGACGACATCATGATGGGCCGGCCGCTGAGCTGAGCCCGCCGCGCACCTGGCCGGATGGAACCCGGCCCCGGGCCCTGCTCCCCCACGCACCTGGCCGGAGCAGCTTCGCCCAGCCCGCTCCCCCACGCCATCGCGCATCCGGTGGCCGCCGTCTCGCGTGGCGGCTTCCGCAACCGCACCCGTGGCATCACCATATGTATGTGTAGGGCCGGACGTAGTTAGTTGCTTTAACCAAACTAACTACAATGGCTGGCACACGGCACGGTGGCACCGGCGCTCGGCGGCGGGAGCACACCGCCCCGCCGATAGCGTGCGGACCGCGCAGGGAGCTTGTCATGACCGGGACACCAGGCGGCGGCCAGGGCCGGGGTGAACAGGTAACCCATCCGATTCTGGCCGGCTATGACGGCTCGGCGTCCAGCCGGCACGCGCTGGCGTACGCGGCCGGGATGGCACGCCGCCACGACGGTTACCTGATCGTCGTGCACGTCACCACGTCCCAGATCGCGGCGGTCGCCGGGTACAGCCTGATGCCGATCGCAGCGGGCTGCGCCAACCGCGATGATCAGCTGTACTGGCTCTTCCGCGAGCTCGCCGATGCCGCGGACATCACCGGGCTCAGTGTCGAGGTGGTCGAACGCGAGGGCGACCCGGCCAGGGAACTCGCGAACATGGCGGTCGAGAAGATCGCGGACGCCATCGTCATCGGTGCGCCGGAGCAGCTGATGCACCGCTTCGCGGGCTCGGTTCCCGCCTGGCTGGTCCGCCACGCCTGCTGTCCCGTTGTGATCGTTCCATAGCGGCGCCGCGATGGTCACGCTGAGTCTCCACGAACCGCCAAGTTCCGTAATGTTGTGCGGCAACTTGCGGCCTGATCGTACATTTGTCACCCAGCAGCGTCCTCGGCGCGGCCGCGCGTCAGGCGCGCTGTGATACCGGGAACTGCCGAGGGGGGCACGTGAGTCGCAGGCTGATACGGCTGGAGGTTCCCGTCTTCCCGGACCGGAGGACGATCAAGATTGTGGATTCGGCGATCGAGCCAGACGCTGGTTCGCCGCTTCCTGCGGTCGGCGCGTTGATCAGCGTCAGTCGCGAGCAGCTGTGGATCGGCAGCCTCCAGGACCATGTCGATGCGCACCTCACGCTCGAGGAATGGGATGGGGCACCGCCGAACGGCAGCGACGGCTGGGACGAGGAAGCCAAGGCGGAGCTGTACCTTCGCGGCCACCTGACGGTCGACATGGGCTCCGCCGGCCGGGCGGTCCACGCGCTGCGCCTGGCGAGCGGGGTCGGCAGGTACGCTGCACGGGTGTACGCGCGAAACCGCGACCAGGTGGCCCAGCTTTACCACCAGCTGTTCGACCGCCATGGCGATCCGCTTGGCGACGAATTCGCGCGGGCCAAGCGGGAACTCGAAGGGATCGAGAAGTACCTGGTACAGCTGTGGCGCGACTTATGAGGGCATTTCGGGGAATGGCGGCATGACGGGGAATACCCCAGAAGGCACACCGGCAGAAGGCGGCGCGGGCAGCCAGGGCAATGCGCGCCCCATCGGCAGCGCGTGGACCCTCGACGGCCCGCCGATCGCGCCCGGCGCGAACGGCCGCGGCGCTACCCGGGCGAAACGGCCGCGTGGGGTCATCGCCTTCGTGCTCGTCGTCGCCTTACTCGCCGTCGCGGTCATCGCCGCGGGCAGCTATCTCGTGCTGCGCACCAAGGGCAGCCCCGGCGAGACGGCCGCCGGCTACCTGTCGGCCTGGCAGGGCGGCAACGCCGCCGCCATGCGGGAGCTTTCCGTCGGCGTGCCGGCCGGTGGCCTGGCCGGCCCACTCGCCCAGGTCGACCGCGACCTCGGCGTACGCGGCAGGCACCTGCGGCTCGGCGCGGTCGAACCAGGCCCGTCGGGGACCGCGTCCGCCAGCTTCACCGCCACGTTGACGCTCGCGGACGGCGTTCGCTGGACCTACCAGGGCAAGCTGCGGTTGCTGCGGCGCAGCCGTCACTGGTGGGTGAACTGGAGTCCCGCGGCGATCTATCCGCGGCTGACCCAGGGTGAACGGTTCCGTACCGCTTCGGCCTGGCTGGCCCGGGCGCCGGTGCTCGCGGCCGACGGCTCCCGGCTGGATTCGGCGCAGGCCATCGCGGAATCCGGCTCGGTACAGATGCTGACAGGTACCACCGGACCGGTGACCGCGGCACAGCTCAAGCGGCTGGGCCCGCCGTACCATGCGGGCGACCTGGCCGGCCAGGGCGGCATTGAGCAGGTGTACGAGCGGCGCCTGGCCGGCACGCCGCGCACGTCCATCGAGCTGGTGAACGGCCCGCACATCGTCGCGACCGTCGCGAACTTCGGCGGGCACCAGGGAACACCCGTGCAGACCAGCATCGACATGCGGGTGCAGCAGGCCGCCTCGCGCGCGGTCGCCGCCGTGACCGGGTACAACGTGGCGATGGTGGCGATCCGCCCGTCGACGGGTGACGTGCTTGCCGTGGTCAACAAGCCGGGCGGCTTCAACCGGGCGCTGCTCGGCACCTACCCGCCTGGCTCCACCTTCAAAATGATCACCGCGTCGGCGCTCGCGGTAACGGGGATGCGCCCGGCCGACACGGTTCAGTGCCCGGCCAGGATCGACATCGGCGGCCGCACCTTCCACAACTTCGACTTCGAGCAGCTGGGCGCGACAAATCTGCTCAACGCCTTCGCTGTCTCGTGCAACACCACGTTCGCCGGCCTCGCCGCGCAGCGCCTCGGCGGCGGGCAGCTCGGTGCCATGGCCGCGAACTACGGCTTCGGCGCCACGCCGCACCTGGGGATCCCGGCCGTGCTCGGCACGTACGCGGCACCTTCGGACAGCACAGAACTCGCCGCGGACGGTTTCGGCCAGGGCACCGACCTCGTCAACCCGCTCGAGATGGCCACGGTGGCGGGCGCCATCGACGACGGCGCGTGGCGCGCGCCGCGGCTGGTCACCAATCCGGCGCAGCCCGGCACGGCACCCCGCCCGCTGAGCCCGGTGATCACCGCGGCCTTGCGGCCGATGATGGCCGCGGTCGTCAGTATCGGGACCGCCGCCCACGTCGGCTTCCTGCCGGGCGTGTACGGAAAGACAGGCACCGCGGAGTTCGGCAGCGGGCCGAACCCGCCTACGCACGCCTGGTTCGCCGGGTACCGCGGCGACCTGGCGTTCGCGGTCATCGTCGAGGGTGGCGGCACGGGCGCCGACAAGGCAGGCCCGGTGGCCGACGCGTTCCTGCGCGGGCTGTGACCCGGCCGGCCCGCGGCCGCCCGCCAGAGGCCTGAGACGCCTTAGGGCTGGTTCTGGACAGACGCGGCCGGGCGGCTGACGCTCGGGCTCGCCGGATTATGCTGCGCCACGTTGGGTGACGGGCCGGACGCTGCCTGGCTGCTGGGCCCCGTTCGCGCGGTGGTCGCTGGCTGGCTGGTCGTCGGCACCGGGTGCGGCCGGGCGTGCCGCATGGCCAGCGGCACGATGGCGTACGCCGTCACCGAGATGACGGCGAGCGTCACGAGCGCGATCAGCGACGCGAGCATTCGACCGCGCCGCGAGCGCAGCGTGATACCAAGGCCCGGTGGGCCGAAGGCGGTCAGCCGTGCGGCCAGCACGGGGTCTTCGTCGGCGAGGCGATGCTCAATTTCATCGAGCATGCGCTGCTCGTCCATCGACAGCGCCATTCCGCGACCTCCGCTTAGGCGCGTGGTGAGGAGATGCATCTACTATCCCCCGCCAGGTGATCGTTATCCATCCCTCTGCCCAAGAGCCTGCACGGAACCATGCCCGGCCGCGCGCCGCCGGCCACGCCGGCGGAGTCCGGACGCCCCGGCCGGGCACCCTGCCCGGTTATGTCGTGCCTCCGGCGGCACAGGCGATCTTGTCCCGGTGCGCCCAGCCGGCCCGCGGCGGTGGCTGTGGTGCACGCAGCCACCGCCGAAGGCGCTGCGGCACGGGCGGATACGCGGCTGACGCGAACTCGCCGGCCAGGCGCACGCCAAGCGCGCCGGTGGCCAGGGATCTGGCGTGGAAGAACAGCTCGCCCGTGACCGCGGGCTCGCTGCGGTCGAACGCCACGTGCCTGGGTATCTCGCCCGGATCGGGCCACGCCGCGGCCAGGTAGGCGGCCTGGCCGGCGTACAGCTGCGCGGGCGTGCCCGTGACCGCCCGCGACCACCAGCGCACCAGTTCCTGGTACGGCGCGCGCGGGTTCGTCATCTCCCAGTACAGCTGCGGGGCGACGTAATCGAGCAGGCCGGCCCGGATCCAGCCGAGGGTGTCGGCGAACAGGTCGTCGTAGGCCTGCAGGCCCGTTGTGCGCGAACCGGCCGGGTCGGCCGATGCGTTGCGCCAGATGCCGAACGGGCTCACCCCGAAAACGGCCCAGGGCCTGATGTTCCTTACTGTGGCGGAGACGGCCGCGACGAGCAGGTCGACGTTGTGCCTGCGCCAGTCGCCCCGCGAGGCGAAACCGCCGCCGTAGCGGCGGAACGTGGCGTCGTCGGCGAACGCGAGGCCGCCGGCCGGATACGGGTAGAAGTAGTCGTCGAGGTGCACGCCGTCGATGTCGTATCCGCGGGTGACCTCGGCGATCACGTCGACGGCGAGGGCCCGCACCGCCGGGTGGCCTGGGTCGTACCAGAGCTGGCCCGCGTACGGGACCACCCAGTCCGGATGCTGCCGCGCCGGGTGGGCGGCGGTGAGCCGCGAGCGGCCGGGTTGCTCGCTCACCCGGAACGGGTTGAACCACGCGTGCAGTTCGAGCCCGCGGTCGTGCGCCGCGTTGACCGCGAATTCGAGCGGATCGTAGCCGGGTGAGGTGCCCTGAGTCCCGGTGAGCCATTTCGACCATGGCTCGTATCTCGACGGATACAGCGCGTCCGCGGTGGGCCGGACCTGCAGCAGCACCGCGTTGAGCCGCAGCCGTGCGGCCAGGTCGAGCAGGCCGGCCAGCTCACGCTGCGCCGCCGCCGCGGGCAGGCCCGGCCGTGACGGCCAGTCGAGGTGCTTGAAGCTCGCGACCCAGGCGCCGCGCAGCTGCCGTGACGCGCCAGCCACCGGGCCGCATCCGCCGGGCCGGGCGCTGGCCCCGGCCGGGCCAGCGCCCGGCCCGGCGGACCGCTGGCCGCCGGCCAGCTGGCAGCCGGCGGCAGCGCCGGCGGCCAGCGCCACTCCCCCGGCGCTCAGCTCCACCCCGAGGAAGGCCCGCCGCCCCATGGCGTGCGTGCCTGCCGCTCCCCTGGCCGTCCCGGCCGGCGCCTGTGGATTCACTGCCCGGATCGTAACGCGGCCCGGATCGTGACGCCCGGCGACCGCCGGCCCGGCGCACGGCTTTGTGATTTAGAATATGTGTTCTATTGTAGGCCCGGCTGTGCCCATGGTGCTCGCTCGCCTTGAGCACTCGTCCGGAGGTCTCGCCTTGAGGTCTCGCCTGGAGCACTCCCCCAGGAGGAAGCGTGCGCTGGGACAACCTGAAACTTGACGGCACCGAACCGGCTCAGGGGCGGGATCCGGTACCGGGGCCCGCCACCGCCCGGCCCGGCGCCATCGCACTGTTCGAGCGCGCCGCGGTCACCCGTACCTTCGACACGCCCGGTTTCCGCGGCATCACGTTCTACGAGATCCAGGCCCGC
>DATFVJ010000325.1:0-6352 GCA_035260365.1 Streptosporangiaceae bacterium | reverse complement strand
TCGGCTGATGCGTACACCTGCCCGCCGGTCGTGCCGAAGTACACGCCACATGGATCGAGCGAATCGACGGCCATCGCGTCCCGGAGCACGTTGACGTAGCAGTCACGTTGCGGCAGGCCGTCGGTGAGCGCCTCCCATTCGTTCCCGCCGGTGCGGCTGCGGTACACGCGCAGCTTTCCGCCCGGCGGGAAGTGCTGGGAGTCGCTGGTGATCGGGACGACGTAGACGGTGTCGGGCTCGTGCGCGTGCACGCCGATCGGGAAGCCGAAGTCGCTCGGCAGGTTGCCGCTGACCTCCTGCCACGACTCGCCGCCGTCGTCGCTGCGCATGACGTCCCAGTGTTTCTGCATGAACAGCACGCCCGGGCGCGACGCGTGCATCGCGATGCGGTGCACGCAGTGGCCCACCTCGGCATCCTGGTCGGGAATGCCTGCCGACCGCAGGCCGCGGTTGGCCGGCCGCCACGTCTGGCCCGCGTCGTCGCTGCGGAACACGCCCGCGGCCGAGATGGCCACGAAGATCCGCCCGGGGTCGCGCGGGTCGAGCACGATCGAATGCAGGCACATCCCCCCGGCCCCGGGCTGCCACCGGGGCGCCGAGTCGTGGCCGCGCAGTCCGGGCAGCTCACGCCATGTCTGCCCGCCGTCGGACGAGCGGAAGAGGGCGGCGTCCTCCACCCCGGCGTAGACCGTGTCCGGATCGGCCGGCGACGGTTCGAGATGCCAGACCCGCGCGAACTCCCAGGGGTGCGGCGTGCCGTCGTACCACTGGTGGGTGCCGGGGACGCCGTCGTACCCGAACTGGTTTCCCATCGGCGCCCACGTCTTGCCGCCGTCGTCGGACCGCTGGATCAGCTGGCCGAACCAGCCACTGGACGGCGCGGCGTAGAGCCGGTCCGGGTCAGCGGGGGATCCCGCGACGTGGTAGACCTCCCACCCGGCGAACTCCGGGCCGCTGATGTCCCATCGTTGCCGTCGCGCGTCCGATGCCAGGACAAACGCGCCCTTGCGAGTACCGACCAGTATCCGTACGCCGCTCATTCCGTAGTTCCCTTCGTCACTTGGCGGGCCTGCGGATCGCAGGTCACCCAGGTTACGACGACCCGGAGACACAAAACTCGTCGCCGCCGCGAACCGGTGGAACTGGCCAGCAGGCCACTGCCCACTGGTACTGGGGGACGGTATCGGGTAGACGTGTTGGGTGAGCCTTGAGGCCTACCGGCGCAAGCGGGATCCAGCGCGGACGCCCGAGCCCATGCCCGAGCCCATGCCCGAGACCGGGCCCGAGCCCATGCCCGAGACCGGGCCCGAGACCGGGCCGGGCGCCGGGGACGCCACCGGGGGCCTGTTCGTGGTGCAGGAGCATCACGCCCGCGCGCTGCACTGGGACCTCCGGCTGGAACGCGACGGGGTGCTCGTGTCATGGGCGGTGCCGAAGGGGATACCTGACGACCCCGGGCGCAACCACCTCGCCGTGCACACGGAGGATCACCCGCTGGCCTACGCGGATTTCTCGGGCGAGATTCCGCGCGGCCAGTACGGCGCGGGCACGATGACGATCTGGGACCGCGGCCGGTACGAAGTTGTCAAGTGGGCTCCTGGCGAGGTCAAGGTGGTGCTGCGCGGCAGGCGCCTGTCCGGCGGTTATGTGCTCTTCCGCACCGGCGGGGACAGCTGGATGATCCACCGCGAGCGGGTGGCGCTGCCCGTGTGGGTGCCGCCGATGCTGGCGACCGCGGGCGAACTGCCGCGCAGCGACGGCGGCTGGGCCTACGAGATGAAGTGGGACGGCGTGCGCGCCTCGGCCTACCTCGCCGGCGGGCGGCTGCTTCGGCTGACGTCGCGCACCGGCCGTGACATCACGCCCACGTACCCGGAGCTGACCGGCCTCGGCGCGGCGGCGGGCTCGCGGCAGCTTGTGCTCGACGGCGAGATCGTGGCCTTCGACGGCGGGCGGCCGAGTTTCGAGGCGCTTCAGGTGCGGATGCACGTCACCTCGGCCGCGCAGGCCGCGCAGCTCGCCGGCCAGGTGCCGGTCGTCTACCTCGTGTTCGACCTGCTGCACTCCGACGGGCGCGCCCTGCTTGACCTGCCCTACACCCAGCGGCGGGAACTACTTGACGCGCTCGCGCTCGCGGGCCGGTTCTGGCAGACCCCGCCGGCGTTCACCGGCGCGGCAGGCGCGGACGTGCTTGCGGCCGCCGCCGCGCAGGGCCTCGAAGGCGTCGTCGCCAAGCGGCTCGACGCGCCGTACCGGTCGGGCGCTCGCTCGGCCGACTGGCGCAAGGTCAAGAACACCCGCAGGCAGGATGTCGTGGTCGGCGGCATCAACCCGGGCAAGGGCGGCAGGTCCGGGCAGGTCGGCTCGCTGCTTGCCGGGGTCCAGACGCCAGCGGGCCTGGCCTATGCCGGCCGGGTCGGGACCGGTTTCACCGAGCGGTCGCTGCGCCTGCTCGAGCAGCGGCTGGCGCCGCTGCACCGCACATCGAGCCCGTTCGCCACCCCGGTGCCGCCCGCGCACGCCAAGGACGCGATCTGGGTGGCGCCCGAGCTGGTGATCGAGGTGGTATTCACCGGCTGGACGCAAGCGGGCCGGATGCGCGCCCCGTCCTACCAGGGGCTGCGCACGGACAAGGACCCGGCGGATGTGGTACGCGAACCCTGACGAGCGACCACTCAGAAGAACCCGCCAGGGCGGCCGTTGCGATCAGCGATCAGGCCCGCCAGCGTGGCGATCGCGATCTCGGCGGGTGTCCGTGAGCCGATGTTGAGGCCGACCGGGCGGTGCACCCGGGCGATGTCGTCCGGCTGGACGCCGAGTTCGGTCAGCGCCGTGACGTGCGGCGCCGGATGCCGCGGGTTACCCATCACCCCGATCCAGCGCGCCTGGCCGGCCAGCGCGTCCCGCAGCACAGCGCCGAGTTCCGGCCGGTGGTGGTCGGTGACCACCACGTCGGCGCCCGCGCCGAGGCCGGCCGCGACCTCGCTCACCACGGCCGCGCCCCGGTCACGCTCGGCCTCGGCGATCTTCTCGTCCGGCTCCACAAGGACCGCGCGGAACCCGGCATCGCCGCCGTAGCGCAGCAGGTACTCCGCGACCGGCGACGCGAAGACCGCGACGAGGAGCCGCCCGTCCGGCGGGGCCGGTGCTGCGGCACCGCCGTGCGCGACGTCGCACGCCGGGTCGCCGTCGGTGCTGGTCATGTTCCCGAGCTTGCCACGGCGCGCGCCGGTTGGCGAGGCGGGCCACCGGTGCCGAACGCGCGGACGTCGCGGGGGAGCAGGGCGAGCGCGGATGCCACCAGGATCGCCGCGGCGGCGCCGTACTGCGTCACGGATACGCCGATCGCGGCGGCGACGGGCCCGGCCACGAGCGCACCGGCGGGCATCGCCATCACCGAGCCGAGCGCGTCGTAGGCGAACACGCGTGCCAGTGTCCCTGGCGGTACGTTCCTGGTCAGGGCCACGGTCCACTGGATCATCATCATCTCGATCGTGATGCCGAGGCCGCACGACGCGAGGCAGATCACGGGCAGCGGCCACAGCATCGCGAGCGACAGCGGGGAGATCGCCATGGCGGCGCCGATGAGGACGACGAACAGCATGGGCCGTCGGGGGGCGAAACGCAGCGAGGCCACGCCGCCCACGATCAGCCCGGCCGACTCGGCCGCGGTGATCGCGCCCCACGCGGCGGGCCCGCCGAGGTGTTCCTTGGCCACCACCGGCCCGAGTACCTGGAACGATCCGTACCAGGCCATCAGGATGACGCAGAACTGCGCCACGATCGCCCACAGCCACGTGCGGGAGCGAAATTCCGACCAGCCTTCGCGAAGCTCGCGCAGCATCCCCGGCCGCTCCTGCGGCTCGCGGCCTGCGGTCCGGATCGACGCGAGCAGCGGGACGGAGACCAGCATGCCGGTCCCGCAGATGGTCAGCGCCCAGCCGGGCCCGGCGGCGGCGGCGACCAACCCCGCGGCGGCGGCGCCGCCCATCTGCGCCGCGTTCATCGCGAGCCGGCTCAGCGCGCTGGCCTGCTGCAGCAGTTCGCTGGGCACAAGCCGGGGCAGCAGGGCCTGCGAGGCCGGGTAGAACAAGGCGTAACCGGTGCCGGTCAGCGTCTCGAGCAGCAGCATCTGCCACAGCTGCGCCTGTTGGCAAAGGACGAGCAGGCCGAACGTCCCCTCGCTCACGGCGATCATGACGTTTCCTGCGATGATCACTCGCTGCGGCGGTATCCGGTCCGCGACCACCCCGCCGAGCAGCGTGAACACCAGCGACGGCGCGATCTGAGCGGCGAGCACGTAAGAAAGATCGGCGGTGGCCCCGGTCGTGTTCAGCACCGCGAAGGAGACACCGACCAGCGAGAACGCGAACGCCGCCGGCGCGAGGAGACGGTCGGCGAGCAGCAGCCGGAAGTTACGGATCGCTAGCACGGGAAGGTGGCGGCCGACCCCGCGCCACGCCATCGTCGCCGTCCCATCCCGGTCAGGGGGCCTGGCCCGTCATCGACGTCAGGGGCGTGGCCCGCGGATCATCGGCGCCGCGGGTCGGTGCCCCAGACGACGACCGGCGGCGTTGCCGTCGCCGCCGGTACAAACCAGTATCGGCTCCCCGAAGACGAGCACCGCCCTTTCCGGCCGCCGCCCGTGGCACACGGTCGTACCGCCTGGATGGGCCGGGTACCGTGAATCGGCTTGATCGTCCGGGAGGTGGTATGGGGGGAGCCGCCGCAAGCGGCGGGGTGATCGGCGTTGTCGGTGACCTCAACTTGGACGTCGTCGTCTGCCCGTCGCAGCCAGTCGCGGAGGAGACCGATACGGACGCGCGCACCTGGGTGGGGGCCGGCGGCCAGGCGGCCAACGTCGCTGCCTGGGTCGTCGCCCTCGGCGGGCGCGCGAGGCTGGTCGCAGCGCGCGCGGCCGATCCGGCCGGCCTGCTGGTGGCGGCGGAGCTTGCGCGCCGCGGTGTCGACCTCGCCGGGCCGGTGGTGGCCGGGCGGACCGGCGTCGTGGTCTCGCTGTCCGACCACGGGAGGACCAGGTCGATGCTCACCGACCGCGGGGTCGGCCCGCGCCTGGACGCGGCGGCGTTGCAGGCCGGATGGTTCGACGGGTGCACGTGGCTGCATCTGCCGGCCTACAGCCTGGTGTCGGCGCCGATCCGCGCCGCCGCGCTTGCCGCGGCCGGGTACGTGCCGCGGCTGAGCGTCGATCTGTCGTCGACCGCCGCGCTGCGCGGTTACGGGGTCGAGCGCTTCCGCGACCTGCTCGGGCGCCTGCGGCCGCGCGTCGTGTTCGGCAACGAAGCAGAAGCTGACCTGGTCAAGGACGTGCCAGGCGCCGACCTGGTGGTCAAACTCGGCGCGCGCGGCGTCCGGGCGGGCGGCGCGGTCTACCCGGCGCTGCCCACCCGCGCGGTCGACTCGACGGGCGCGGGTGACGCGTTCGCCGCGGGCTACCTGCTCGGCGGGGTCGGCCTGGGCCTGCGGGCGGCGGCCCGGGCGGTGGCGAGGATGGGGGCCATGCCGTGACGATCCCGATCCAGGTGGCCGGGGATGTCGCGGCGGCGCTGCGGCTCGGCGGGCCGGTCGTCGCGCTTGAGACGACGCTGGTCGCGCACGGTTTCACCGATGGGCAAGGATTCGAGGTGGCCGCCCTGGCCCAGGAGCGGGTGCGCTCCGCCGGAGCCATCCCGGCCACGATCGGCATCGTCGACGGCGCCGTTCGGGTCGGCCTCGGCGACGCGGAGCTTGCGCGTTTCGCCGAGGCCGGGGCGTCGGCGCGCAAGACCGGCGCGCGTGACCTTGCCGTCTGCGTCCTCCAGGGTGCCCTCGGCGCGACGACGGTCGGCGGCACGCTTGCGGTGTGCCGCGGGCTCGGCATCCGCTTCATGGGCACGGGCGGGATCGGCGGCGTGCACCGCGGTTTTGCCCAGACCCTCGACATCTCCGGTGACCTGGTGCAGATCGCGCGCACCCAGGCGGTCGTGGTGGCGTCAGGAGCGAAGTCGATCCTTGACGTCGGCGCGACCGCTGAACTGCTCGAGACCCTCGGCGTGCCGGTGCTCGGCTGGCGGACCGCGACGCTGCCGCTTTTCTACCGCGGCGAAGGCGGCCCCGCCGTGTCCGCGACGGTGTCCGCGGCCGGCGAGGCGGCCCGGGTCGCCGCGCTGCACTGGCAGCTCAACCCGTCGTCGGGCGTGCTGCTCGCCCAGCCGCCTGCCGCCAGCCTGGACATCGAGCCGATCATCGCGGAGGCGGTCGAGCGCGTCCGGCGCCAGGGGGTGGGCGGGCAGGCGGTGACGCCGGCCGTGCTCGCGCTCGTCCACGAACTGAGCGGCGGGCGGAGCGCGGC
>DATFVJ010000324.1:0-11828 GCA_035260365.1 Streptosporangiaceae bacterium | reverse complement strand
CCGAGGGCTGGGCCGCCGCGTGCTTCGGCGCCGCGGGCACGCGCACGTGCTGCGGGCCAGGCGGCACGTGCGCGGCCGAGGTCGCGGCCGGCGGCTGCGGGCAGCCGGCCGCCTGCGACGCCGCAGGCGAGACGCACGTGGTTCTCGCCGCCTCCCTGGCGGCGGCGTCGGCCTGCGCCTTGCCCGCTGCCTCGCCCTTGACGACGAACAGGCCCCCGGCTAACGCGGCCACGACGGCCACCGCCACGAGACCCCACGCCGCCGGCTGGCTCCGGTCGCGGATCGCCAGGCGGAGCTTCGACCCGGGCGACGATCTGGGGGCAGGCGTCACGCCACCTCATCCTGCCCCGGTAGCTGGACAATCGTGGCCTGTCCGGATAATTCGCCCGAACCGCCACAGCCCGCTTCCTTCCGGTTGCTCCCCGCAGCCTCACGATCGGCGCGCCGCGCGGCCGCCGATAAGGCTGTGCCTGCCCGGGGGGGCGACCCCCCCAATGCGGGGGTCCGGGGGGTCGCCCCCCCGGATAGCAGGGTTCCCCGATGCGCCGCGAACGGCGCGCCGCGCGGCAGCCGTTATGGCTGTGCCTGCCCGGGGGGCGACCCCCCGGAACCCCCCGATGCGCCGCGAACGGCGCGCCGCGCGGCAGCCGTTATGGAGCTTTTATGGGTCGCGGGGCAGGCCGAGCATCCGCTCGGCGATGATGTTGAGCTGCACCTGCGACGTGCCGCCGTAGATCGTCATCGCCCGGGTGGCCAGGATCATCCGGCTCCAGTAGCCCGCCGGCCCCGAGGTGATCGCACCGGCGAGCGCGCCGCGCGCGCCGAGCAGCGACCAGGACGCCTCGGCGATGTGCTGCGCATGCTCCATGGCGAGCAGTTTGCGCACGCTTGACGCGGCGCCGGGCTCGGTGCCGGACAGCTGACTGAGGGTCACGCGGAGCGCGAGCAGCGCGAGCGCCTGACCCTCGCCGACCAGCCGGCCGAGGTGCTCACTGGCCGCGGGCTCCGGTTCGGCGCCGCGGGCGGCATCGAGCAGCTCCTTAACGGCGACCCCTGCTGTCGCGCTCGAGGAAAGTGACACCCGCTCGTTGCCCAGAGTGTTGCGCGCGACCTTCCAGCCCTCGTTGACCTCGCCCACCACCATGTCGTCAGGGACGAACACGTCGTCGAAGAACACCTCGTTGAACAGTTCCTCGCCGGTCATCTCGGTCAGCGGGCGGACCTCGATTCCCGGCGACCTCATGTCGACGAGGAAGTAGGTGATCCCCTCGTGCTTGGGCCGCGCGGGATCGGTGCGGGCCAGGCAGATCGCCCACTCCGCCTGGCGCGCGAGCGACGTCCAGGTCTTCTGCCCGGTCAGCTTCCAGCCGCCCGCCGCGCGCACGGCACGCATCTGCAGCGAGGCCAGGTCGCTGCCGGAACCCGGCTCGCTGAACAACTGGCACCAGACGATCTCGCCGCGCAGCGTGGCGGGCAGGAACCGCTGCTGCTGCTCCGGCGTCCCGTAGCCGGCCAGCGACGGCACCACCCACGCGCCGATCACCAGGCCGGGCGGTCGCACCCCCGCGGCGCGCATCTCCTGCTGTATCAGAACCTGCTCAAGCGGTCCCGCGCCGCGCCCCCACGGCTTCGGGAGGTGGGGCATGACCAGGCCGTCGGCGGCGAGTCTGCGCGTTTGCTCGTCGCGGGGCAAGGCCGCGATCGCGGCGATCTCGGCCGCGATCTGTTCGCGCAACGGCCCCGCGTCCGCGGGCAGGTCGATGTCGAGTTCACGCTGGGCGCCGCGCAGCGCCAGCGCCGCGACGTGGTTCGCCCACGCGGCGGAGGAGCCGGTGAGCGCGCGCAGCGTCAGCGCCCGCCGGTAGTAGATGTGCGCGCCGTGTTCCCAGGTGTAGCCGATCCCGCCGTGCACCTGGATGCAGTCCTGCGCGCAGGTGACCGCGGCGTCCGGCGCGAGCACCGCGGCGATCGCCGCGGCCAGCCGTGCGCCGTCGGCGCTGTGGCCGGCGCTGTGGCCGGCGCCGTCCGTCGCGGCGTCGGTGCCGGCCGCCGCCGCGCCTGTTCCTGCCTCGTCGAGCGCTCGCGCCGCGTCCCACACGGCGGCGCGCGCCTGCTCGAGCGCTACCAGCATCCGGGCGCACATGTGCTTGACGCCCTGGAACTGACCGATCGGACGGCCGAACTGCTCACGCACCTTGGCGTACCCGGCGGCCGTCCGCACGCACCAGCCAGCGACACCCGCCGCCTCCGCGCCGAACAGCACGGCGGCAATGTCGAGCACGCCGGCGCCGGTCAGCCCGTCGAGGACGCGGTCAGGTGCCATGGTCACGCCGCGCGCCTCGACCCTGGCGACGCGGCGCACCGGATCCAGGCTCGGCAGCTCGGTGACCGTCAGCTCAGCGGCGTCAAGCGCGACCCATTCCTCCCCGGCGTCGGTCGCGACGGGCAGCACGACGACGTCGGCCATCGTGGCCCCGAGGACCGGTTCCGCGGCACCACTGATCACCAGTGCGTCGCCCTGGCGCCGGCCGGTGAGGCTCGCCGCGGGTGCGGCGCTGCCCGGGACGGCCGGGCCGCCCGCGGCGCGCCCGACGAACACCGCTCCGGTTCTTGAGCCGTCCGCGAGGCCGGGCAGCAGCTCGTCGCGGGCCTTGATCGCGCTTGAAGCAAGGATGACCGCACTGGCCAGGGCGGTCGGCAAAAAGGGCCCGGGGGCTGCGCGGGCGCCAAGCTCCTCGAGGGCGACACTCAGCTCGACCAGGCCGGCGCCCTGACCGCCGTGCTCTTCAGGGATGTGCAAGCCGGGCAGTCCCTGGTCGGCGAGCGCCTGCCAGAAGGGCGGGAGGCCGGACTCCGCCTGCGCGTCAAGCGCCGCCCTGACCACGCCGGGTGTCACATGCCGCTCCGCCCAGCCGCGCACCGCCGCGGCGAGCGCATCGTGCTCGTCCGTCAGCCCGATCGCCATGTCCAACCCCCTTCACTCGGTCCCGGATGCGCCCAGGACATGATCACGTAGCCGCGCCCCGGCGCCCGCGGCCGCTCGCACCCCCGGACTCGCGTGGCACGCCGCTGGCGGCGCGGACACGGTCGTCGTCGCGCCCGGCGACGGTTACTCGCGAGTTACTAGCTCGCCCAACTCTAGAACGAGTTTCTAGTTCCGGGCACGGGTGATCTGTGTCACGTTGGCGCGCCGGGCGAGTCGCCGGCTGGCGGCTGCGGTGGCACTCCAGCAGACGGGCAGGTCAGACGCACTACCGCAGGGCGCCAGTCAGACGCGCTCGACGATGACGTCGGCCATGAACTGCTCGTAGGCGGCGATGTCGATCAAGCCGGATGGGTCCGCGGCGGCGGCAAGCGCGAGGGCATGCCTGAGCCGGTCCGGCCAGGACCAGCCGAGCAGGGCACCGGGAACGAGCCCGGCGACCAGTGCGCCACGTGCGCCACCTGACCAGTCGGAGGCTATGAGCGACTCCGGGTCCGAAGGCGTCGGCGAGGCGAAAGGTGACTGTGTAGCCGAAGGTGACTCTGTGGCCGAAGGTGATTGAGTGGCCGAAGATGACCGTGCGTAAAATGACGGTGGGGCGCCGACCGGCGCTGCCGGGCCGTTGGCCGGGACCGGGCCGACGCTCCCCGCGCCGCCGACCAGAACGCCGTACGCCCGCCATTCCTCGTCGGTGGCGACGGCGTGTATCCCGTCCACGCTCGGCGTGACGACCGCGCCCACACCGGCCGCGACGAGTTCGCGGGCCCGCGGCGCGTGCTCCCGCGGCCCGACGTCGGGAACGACGAGCGCGGGGCGCCGTGCCACACCGAGCCCAAGCGCAGATCCTGCCGCGTGCAGGACGACCGGCACACCAACGTCCGCCGCGTACGTCGCGAGCGACCCGAAAATCTCCGGTGGGAGCCCTGCGGCCAGACTTCCGCAGAGCACCACGGCCGTAGCCTCCTTGGCGAGCCGGCGGTAGTCGGCCGCGAACCGGCCAAGCTCCTCCGTGGTGATGTATGGCGCGGGTTCACGGAAGCACGCGGTCGTACCCAGGCGCGTGTCCGTGATCCAGATGACACGGCGGGAGTCCCGGCCCGTCCTCGTGAACTGCGTCGGCACCCCCGACCTGGCCAGATCGGCCTTGATCAGCTCACCGGTCGCGCCACCGGCCAGTCCTCCGGCCACCACCTCGTGGCCGAACGCGTTCAGTACCCGGGCGACCGTCACGCCGCGCCCCGCCGCGTGGTAGCGGGGAGCACGAACCTGATTCATTCCGTCCCAGGACACGCCCTCGACCTCGTAGCTGAGGTCGAGCGCGGCATTCAGCGTGACGGTGACGATCACGTGCGGCACCTCGATGCTGGCCAGGTAATGCCCGCTGGGAACCGGCACATGCCTCCGGTTCGGGTAGAAACATATGACAGCACCCAAGCGAGGGGTCCAGAATCAGGTGATCACACTGGGATCACGCGGGCCGCGAGTGCACGAACTCGTCGAGCGCGCACGCCGGCTCGTGCACCGTTACGAACCGGTCAGCCGTGTGGTCAGCCACGTCAATACCCTCGAGGCGTTCGACCTCTCGCTGGTGCTTGCCGCTCAGGCGTTCCTCACGCTCGTGCCGCTGCTCATCGTGCTCGCCGCCTTCGCGCCGCGACTGCTCGGTGTCCAGATGTCCACCGAACTGCAGGCCGCGCTCGGGCTCAGCAACAGCTCACTCGCCTTCCGCGACATGCTGGGCGTACCGGGGCACGCCGCCCGGGTCGGCGGAATGTTCGGCTTCGTCCTGCTCATATCGGCGGGCCTCAGCACCGCGAGCGCGCTGCAGCGCGGCTACGAGCGGATCTGGAGCCTGCGCAGGCTCGGCCTGCTGCGATCCGCCTGGCGGTCGACGGCATGGCTCGCCGCGTGCGTCCTTGCCTTCGGGCTGTCCGGGCTGGCCGCCTCGGCGGTCAAAAGCTTGCCGGAGAGCAACGCACTGGTCGTGCTCATCGCGCTCGCGGGCGCGTTCCTGTTTTGGTGGTGGACGCCGCACCTGCTGCTCGGCGGGCGGATCGGCTGGCGCGCGCTGCTGCCGAGCGCCGCGTTGACCGGCGGCGTCCTGGTGACGCTGCTTTGGATATCACCCCTGCTCATGCCCGGCATCGTCGCCAGCAGCGAATACGAGTTCGGCCCGCTCGGCACGGTGTTCGTGGTGATGGTATGGCTCACCATCGTGTGCTCGATCGTCGTGTTCTGCGCGATCGCGGGACAGGTGATCGCGACCATGCCGCGGCTGTCACGGCTGCTGCGCCTGGTGCCGCACGGCCGGCTGCCCGAGCGCCCGGCGAGCAATCCGGCCGCCGTCGCCGCTGGGGCTGGCGATGACATCCGTGGCAATGGGTCATCCGGTGTCAGCGGGACCACCGGGACGACTGGTACCACCGGGACGGCCGGGACGGCCGGGACGGCCGGGGACGGTGAAGTCTCGGACCCAGATCCAGCGTCCCGCACCGACACCGCGAGCCGCTGACGTTACCTGGTGACCTCGGCGGCCCACATGGTCTGGTGGTACGTCCCGGTCAGCGGTGGCCTGGACGACACGCACCAGGAAAGCACGGCCAGCCGCGGCGTGGCGGCAACACCCACGTAGTCGCCGAGGAAGGCCCTGGTGTCCGCCACCGCCGCCCAGCGGAGCACGGAAGGCGGACCGACCTGGCGCTCGGACCCGAAGGTCTGCCCGCCGTCGGTGGAGACGACGTAGTCCTCGGTCACCGACGGCGCGGTGCCGTTCGCGCCGCGGGTGCCGTAGATGATGTGTACCGCGCCACCGGCGGCGGCTACGGCGGGCGTGAACCGGTCGAGACCAGCGACCCTCGGGCTCACGGCCCGCGGCGTGCTCCAGTCCTGCCCGCCGTCGGTGGAGACCGACAGCACGATGTCGTTGAGCCCGGCCGAGTTGAACCTGGTGTCCTGCCAGACCACGTACATGTGGCCGGTGGACGGGTCGATCGCGGCCGCCGGCAGGCCGCCCGTCCGCATACCAGATATCCCGGCGCCGAGGAACTGAGCCACCGTCGCCGGCGGGCTCCAGGTGTTACCTCCGTCGCGGCTGGTCTGGGCGGTCTCGAAATCGTTGTTGCCGACGGTCAGGTCGTAGACGACGGTGACAGAACCGTCCGGGTGGATCAGCGGGACCAGGCCTTCGGTATCGGCGTCGGCGGCCCCGGTGAAACGGAACGGCGACCAGGTCTGGCCATGATCGTCGGAATAGCTGACCGTGCCAGGTGAATGCGTCACGGCGCTCGTGCCGGTCCCGGTGGTAATGAATCGCGACCACACCGAGTAGACGCGGCCATAATGTGGGCTGCGCCTGGAGGTGTCCACCGCGATCCAGTTCTTGTCATTAAAGATGTTGATGTCGTTGTCGTTCACGACGAGCGACGGCGCGCCGAAGCTCAGGCCGCCGTCGGTGGAACGCTGCACCGCGACCGCGCTCGGGGCGCTGGTCTGATCGAACGGGATCGTCTGCGCGTAGGCCGAGCCGTCGGGCCCAAACGCGACCGCCACGTCAGAGGCGCGCTGGAACGGGCCGCCGACCGTCGTGGTGAGCAGCGGCAGGTTCCCGGCCGCCCAACTGCGCCCACCGTCCTGCGAGGTGGCGTAGCCCGGATCCACCGAACCGCCGTCGACGTACCGGCCCTGCTGCGCGGCCGCGATGATGACCTGCGGGTTCGACGGATCGACAGCGACATCCGGCTCGGTCTGGGTGTCCGGTTCAGCCCCGTCGGTCGACGGCAGCGTGTCCCTGCTGACGCTCTCGACATTCGTGATCTTGCTGAAAGCCGACGTGGGCGCGGTTGCCGCCTGCGGTGCCGTGAGCGGGGTTGTTCGGCTGTGCTGGCGCGCCGCCATGCGTGCCTCGAAGCCGAGCCAGGCCTGCTGGGCCGCAGCGCGTGCGACATTGGTCACGGCCGGGTGGGCCAGGCGGGCACGCCCGCTCAGGCCGGTACCCGATGCCGCGGTCGCCGCCATCGGCGTGCCCACGGACGCGGCTAACGCGATGACCGCGACCAGCGATAACGAATGACTATTGCGCATGGATGATCGCTCCTTCGCCGCAATGAGTGCCATTCGGCACCATACGCCCGCCTTTTGCGGTTGCCTAGCCACCACTGCGCGCATCGGCGAGGCGCGACGATCACCGCCATTCATGATCGCTGTTTGACAATGCGTCAATATTCGTCAATCCGCACTGTCCTGCGGGGTCAGCGCAGAGCCTGGCAGCCGGCCACTCGGCCGTGCAACCTGGGGTGCGACTTCGGCCGTGGCACCGCGCAGGGCTGCGGCGGGTCCGGCGAGACGGCCTGCCCCCTCCGGCAGGTAATCACCGCCGGACCACGCCTCCAACGGATCGAGCGTGACCGCGTACAGGCACACGGCGGAAACATGAACCTGCTCGGCACGCCTGGCGCCGGAAGCGGGCTGCCATGGCTTCCGGGCCGCTCACATTCTGTGCGTTGCCGTCCGCCCGTCGCTATCGGTAGTTCTCCTCCCCATGACATACCTACTGTGGGCGCAACAAGGGTTGTGCCACCGTCGCCTCGCCGCGCGCGCCGTCGGCCTCGTCACCGTCGGCGCCCTCCTGCCGCTGCGTCACCCAGGTGGCGACCTGCGTACGCGAGGTGAAGGTCAGCTTGGCCAGAATGTGCTCGACGTGAGCATCCGCGGTGCGCTTGGCGATGACGAGCCGATGCGCGATCTCCCGGTTGCACAGGCCCTCCGCGACGAGCGCGGCCACCTGGCACTCCCGGCGGCTGAGCGGAGGCCACGGCGCTGGCGTCCTGGCCGGCGCCGTCGCGGGGTCGGGCCCAAGCGGTCCGGAGACTCCGGCCGTCGCGCTGGCGCCCGCGCCTCCATCACGACTGCCGGGCCCGGATCCGGCCGCACCGGGTGACTCGGGTGTGCGCCGGGCCCCGCGCGGTGGTCCGGCGCCCTGGGACGGCGCATCCAGGTCATCGGGTGCTGAAGTTCCGGAGCGCCACGCGGCGGACCGAACGGGTGCGGGAAGAGCGGCCCGGCCGAGCGCGCAGACCACCGCCCGGTCGAGTGGGAGTCCGGCACCGTAGTCGAACGCGGCGGCGAACTCCCGCTCGGTCAGCGCCTCCCGCGTGCGCCGTACGCACTCGTCGTGCGGGCCGTTGAAGTACTGCGACCCGAATAACGGCAGCCCGACGCTCGGCCAGATACGGCTGGCCGCACCGAGCAGAACCGCCGCACGGCTTGGGTCACCCTCGTAGGCGGACAGCAGCGCGATCAGTTCGATGGCGAGCGCGATGCCGACCAGATCGTGGAAGGTGTGGTCAATTCGCAGGCATTCCTGCGCGTTCGCCAGCGCACCTGCCACGTCGCGCCTGGCCCACGCGGCGAAGGCGGTCACGTACCTGGCGTGCGAACACGCCCACCGCTCGCCCGATGCCTCGCACGCGCTCTGGATCTGTGCACAAGTCCGGACAGCGGCGTCCAGGTCGCCCTGGAACACGTCGGCCATGGCAAGCCCGACGCTGGCCATGATCACGATGCTGTTCAGCTGACCGAGTGCGTCGTACCGGCTGAGCGCATCACCGAATAGCGCCGCCGCCCTCGCGGGCTCGCCGCCGATCAGCGCGGCCGAGCCAAGCCCGTGAACGCAGTTGGCGAGCACACGCTCGTCGCCCGTGGCCGCCGCGTAGTCCCGGCACGCCTCCAACATCGACACGGCGGAGACGATGTCCCCCTGCAGGATCGAGATATAGCCGTCGACCCAGAGAGCCTTCGCCCACGGCGGGGGCTGCCCGAGCGCCGTCACCCGCTCGGGCGTGGCGTGCGGGCCGCTGGCGTTCGCGCTGCTGGCGTTCGCGCTGCTGGCGTGCGGGCTGTGCGGGGCGCTGGCGTGCGGTGCACTGGTGAGGTGGGTGTGACCGGGTGCGGCGTGCGGGGCGCGACCTGGCCGGTCCACCGCGGCGGCACCCAGGAGCCCGCGATCCAGCCAGTAGCGTCCCTCGCCGAGACGGCCACAGCCGACCCAGTAGAACCACAGCGTCGCGGCCAGCTCGAGACCGGCCTGCCGCTCACCCGGAGTCGCGAAACAGAACTCCAGTGCGGCCTGGAGGCTGGCGTGTTCGGCTTGTGTCCGCCTGAACACGTCCGCCTGGTGGCCGGCGAACCAATCACGCTCACCCTGGTGCGCGAGCGCGAGGCACCAGTCACGGTGCACGCGGCGCAGGCGCACCTCCTCGCCGAGCCTGGACAGCCATTCCCGGCCGTACTCCCGGATCGCACCCAGCATCCGGTACCTGACTTCGGTGCCGCGCCGGTACACGCGCAGGAGCGACTTGTCCACCAGGGACGCGACCAGGCTGAGCTCGGTCCCGGCCACGATGCCAGGCCCGGCGCACACGTGCTCCGCCGCCGCGAGGCCGAAGTCCCCGGCGAACACCGACAGCCGCGCCCAGGCAAGCCGCTCGCCCGGAGTACAGAGCTCGTGGCTCCACCCGACCGCCGCCCGCATCGTGCGGTGACGGGGGATGCCGCCGCGCCTGCCGACGCCGAGCGGCCGGCGGCCGTTGTCGAGCTGGTGGAGCAACTGTTCGACCGACAGCGCGCGGAGCCGGACCGCGGCAAGCTCGAGCGCGAGCGGCACACCGTCGAGCCGGCGGCAAAGCGCGGCGACAGAGGCGCTGTTGTGCTGGTTGACGGCAAACCCCGGCACGATGGCGGAGGCCCGTTCCGCGAAGAGCGTGACGGCGTCGTTTCGCCGCAACGAGTGCAGGTCGGTGTCGGTCTCCGGCCTGGGCGCGTTGAGCGGCTCGATCACGAGCACGTGTTCGCCGCTGATGTCGAACGGCTGGCGGCTCGTCGCGACGATGCGCAGGTGCGGCGCCGCTCGCAGCAGCCTTTCTGCCAGCGCGGCGCAGGCGTCGACGAGGTGTTCGCAGGTGTCGAGAACGAGCAGCAGATGCTTACCCGCGACCTGCTGAGCCAGGACGTCGGCTCGCCGCCGCGCGGTCTGGTCACGCAGCCCGAGCACGTCCGCGACGACATAGGCGAGTACGCCGGCTCGGTTGGCCGCGGAGAGTTCCGCCAGCCACGTGCCGTCGGGGAAACGCCTGGTCAGCTCGCTGGCCGCGCGCAGCGCAAGCCGCGTCTTGCCAACTCCGCCCATCCCGGTAATCGTCACGAGGCGTGCGGATTTGAGCGACCGGCGCACCTCGGAAAGCTCCCTGTGGCGCCCGACAAAACTCGTCATCTCAGCAGGCAGATTGCTGTTCTGCTGCCCAGCAGGCCCGGACACGCGCACCTCACGCTAGATCATTTCGTGCCGTGCGAGCGTTCCCCTGCCATAGGCCCGACGAGAGACGTCGCGGCACGAGTCATGTGATCGCCCACCCGTTGCCAGCATGCTAATCGTTCCTTGACGCCACCGATAGGAGAAGGTTCGCAGGCGGGCCGTAAGGTACATCGGGTGATTTACAGCTTGCTGGCCCGCGCTGCTTGGCCGGCTTGCTCAGCCCCGGCGACCCGGCCGGATGGGCACATCCGCGCATACGGCTTGTGACCACCGTCGCAGCCTGGCCTGCCGTGCGCTCACACGCGTATTTACCTGCACCGAACCGTAAATTACGAACGAACCAGGACGTTTACGAATAGCCAACCGCTCACCATTCTGTGCCAGCCCGTACTCCTGCTTTGGCGAAACGGCACGGTCTATCAGAAATTGGGACACCGGCTCAGGCCAGCGGTAACCGGCGATGTCCCGTTCGGCGTATCTGGCGGCAGGCCGGGCACATGATCAGAAAACATGCGTGACACAACGAGCCCGCGCCAGGAGCCCGGCCACGAGCTTCAGGAGCCTCAGGAGTTTCAGCAATGAGCCGAGGATCTTTCTGTCGTATATCTGTACAGGCCGGGATTTGCGGCATTCTCCTCACCGCACCCAGCGTAGCAATTTTTAGCGTTCCGGCATTCAGTGCCACCCCGGCCGCGCCGCAATCAGATGCGATGAAAAATGTGTCATTCCTCGGCTATCGTGCGCTTGTACCTGCATCGTGGCAGGTCGTCGACCTACGCGCCACGCCGGCCGCGTGCGTACGCTTCGACCTGCACGCTGTCTATCTCGGCGCACCTGGTTCCGCGGAACGCTGCCCGGCGCATCTCATCGCCGCGAAGACAGAGGCGCTCCTGGTAGAGCCGCTGGGCCCGCTAAGTCCAGCGTCCAGAACGGTTGCCGACACTGTCGCCCACCAGTACCTCGTCACCGACGCCACGGCGGGAGTCCAGGTCACCGCGACCTACGGCAGCAACCAGATACTGATCAAGCACATCCTGGACAGCGCGTCCGTGATACCGGAACGCGCGCCAACCGCCCCGGCCGATCCGGCCGATCCGTCGCCGCGCGCGCCGATGACCGCCGCCCCGTCGCCGCGCGCGTTCACCGCCGCCCCGTCGCCGCTGCCCTCCACTCCGTCGCCGTTGCCGTCGCCGTCGCGGCTGCCCACCCCGTCGCCGCTCCCCACTAAGTCGCCGTCCTTCACTTTGTTGCCGCTCCCTACCCTGTTGCCGCTGCCCACGGCGTCACCGCTGCCCACACCGTCGCGGCTGCCTACCCCGGTGCCGCTCCCTACCCCGGTGCCGCTGCCCACCCCCGTGCCGCGCCCGGCCGCGCCGGTGCCGGCCGAGGCGCCTCCGGCGGCGCGGCCGGCCAGCGCGACAAACGAGACCGGCCTGGGTTTCGACGCGTGCACGGCACCGGGCGCGGCCACGATGCGCGCCTGGATGCGCCACTCGCCCTACCGGGCCGTCGGTATCTATATCGGCGGCTCCGACC
>DATFVJ010000323.1:0-2417 GCA_035260365.1 Streptosporangiaceae bacterium | reverse complement strand
GGCCGGCTGGACGCGCGGAACCACCCAAGGAGTGACGCGGCGGGCGAGGGTGGGCGCATACGCGGCAGCCGTTCGGGACCATTGGTCTGACCGGGGGCAGGCACGGCGCGGCCAGCAGGCCGGTTGCGGACAAGGCGATGGTGTGGCGCCCAGGCCGACTGCCGGGGAATGATTGAGGTGTGGAACGCATGCGCGGGTGGCCGGTTACACTGGCCGAGCCGGTGCTGCTCGACATGCCGGTCGAGCTGCGCCCGGTCCGCGTGCGCGACGCCGGGGCCTGGCGCGAGACACGGCTGCGCAACGCCGCCTGGCTTCGGCCGTGGGAGCCGACGAACCCGGAGACGCCGCTGTACAGGTCTGGTCTCGGGCCATACGTGGCAATGGCCAGGTCGATGCGGCGCGAGGCCAGGCAGGGCATCGCGATGCCGTGGGTCATCACGTACGGCGGGCGGTTCGCCGGGCAGCTCACCATCGGCAGCATCCAGTGGGGATCGGCGCGATCCGCCCAGGTCGGTTACTGGATCGACGAGGCGTGCGCAGGCCGCGGGGTGGCGCCGACCGCGCTCGCGATGGCCGTGGACCACTGTTTCTTCGTGGTCGGCCTGCACCGGGTCGAGGCCAACATCCGGCCGGAGAATCATGCGAGCCGCCGGGTGGTGGAGAAGCTCGGGTTCCGCGAGGAGGGCCTGCGACGGCGCCACCTGCACATCGACGGCGCCTGGCGGGACCATCTGTGCTACGCGCTCACCGTCGAGGACGCGCCGGGCGGGCTGCTGCCCCGCTGGCGCAGCGCACGCTCTGTGCCGCGCGCGTGACTCGCGCGATCTATGAACGGCGGTAAGGGCCGCCACGGAAGCCCGACCTCCACCGATCTCACGACACACCGGGCCGAATACTCGTCAAGGCCGGCCCAGCCGTTTACCTTGCGTGACATGGGCGCGTTCCACTCACGGAACGCGCCCGGCCTGGGCATGCCTGCGAGGAGGACCGTTGAGCAGTACGATCCTCTACCTCGCGATCGTCGCCATCTGGGCTGGAGTGCTCGTACCGAGATGGCTGCGGCGTGAACCTCATCGCGAGGCGTCATCGCATTCGCGGCGGGCCGCCACGGCGCCGGAAGCCGAACGGGCCGGCGCTGACGCGGCCTGGGATACCGCGGGCGGCGACGACGGTTCTTTTGGCGTGCCTGCCGACGCACCGGGCGGCGTGCCTGAGTCAGCGCCCAGCCGGGCGGCCGGCCAGGACGCCCGGGCGCAGCGGGGAAGCGACGCGGGATGGCAGCCGAGCAGGCGGGGGCGGGCCCGCGCGATCGCGGCTCGACGGCGCTTGTTCGGCATCTTGGTGACGCTCGCCTTCGCTGCCGCGACGATGGCGGCCGCCGGGCTGGCCACCTGGTGGGTCGTCGTGCCCCCGGCTGGCATGCTCGCCGGGTACGTCGCGCTGCTGCGTGAGGCCGCACGCGCCGACGCCGAACTGGCGGGCGTGCGCGGCGCCGCAGCCGCGGGCGGTGCCGCGGCCGCGGGCGGTGCCGCCCACGCGCGGACCGGCACCGATCCGGCCAGGGTTCCTGTCGCTACATCCGGCGCTGCCGTTGCTGACGAGACCGGGACCGCCGACGTCGTCGACATCACGTCGCGGGTGGACGAGGAACTCTACGACCAGTACGCGGACGCGAAACTGCGCGCCGTAGGCGACTGAGCCGCGCCCGGCGGTCTGGCGGGTCAGTCGTGCGGCGGGTCAGTCGTGCGGCGGGCCAAGCAGGGCGCTGAGCCGCGCTGCGGCGCCGGGGGGGACAGGGTCGAGTTCGACGAGCTTGTCCCGGCTGCGCTCACCTGACACGATTCTGACGTCGCGCGGCCGCACACCGAACGCACCAGCCACGGCGCGCCGCACCGCCTCGTTCGCCTTGCCCTCGATGGCGGGGGCCGCCACCGCGACGAGCAACGCCGCCCCCGAGACGCCGTCCCGCCGGCCGCCCACCTCATCCCGGCGGGCACCCGGTTTGACCCGCACCGCGAACCGGAACCGCTGGTCGCTCACGAACCCACCGATTCCCTGCCTTCTGCCGCACCTTCCGCCGCCACCCGCTGGACGGCAACCGCTGATTTCATCATCGCGGTAACTTCGGCGCGTATCCTTCGCCAAAGCTACCGCGATCATGAACGAGGCGGCTGTCGCAGCAGCCGGTGTGGTCGTCGCTCCGCCCGCTGTGCGGCTGACTCGTTGTGCTGGGCGGCTCGGCAGCGGCGCGGCGGCGCCGAATTTGTGCGGTCCGGCGATCCGGGGTGACACACGGCATGCGCGAAGACCATCGCGGGTTTGCTACGCTGACTGGCGTTCTTGGGGCTGTAGCGCAGTCCGGTAGCGCACCTCGTTCGCATCGAGGGGGTCAGGGGTTCGAATCCCCTCAGCTCCAC
>DATFVJ010000322.1:0-3033 GCA_035260365.1 Streptosporangiaceae bacterium | reverse complement strand
GCGTCGGCAGCGCGCTGGCTCGCGCCGCGTTCGACGACGCGGCCGCGCGCGGCCAGCGGGTGCGCCCGCTCTGCCCGTTCATGGAAGGCTGGATGGCCAGGCACCCGGACTACGAGTACCTCGCGGAGACGGCCGGCGGCGGACGGCGTCAGGATCTGACGGGCTCCGCGACGGCCGGCAGGCCGTCACGGTCGTGGACCACGGACAGGCTCCCGCTCTCCTCGCCGGGGGAAACCGCGGCCTGGGCCCGCACGCCGGACAGGTCTTCACGCCTGATCCGGATCGCGGCGACCGCGATGACCAGGGCGAGCAGCGCGATCCCGGCCGCGACAAGGAACCCGCGCGAGATGCCGACGGCGAGCGCGTGGTTCAGCACCGCCACTGGCGCCGCGGCGCCGGGCCTGGGCGCCGGCAACGGGTGGCCGGCCCGTGCGGCGGCGGCCGCCGCCTGGGAGACCTGGTGCTTGACGCTGCCGGCCACCGCCGACCAGGTGACCGTGCCCAGCGCGGCCAGCCCGATCGCGCCGCCGACCTGCTGGCCGGTGTTCAGCAGGCTGGAGGCGACCCCGGAGTCCTCGTTGCGCACGCGGTTCAGCGCGACGAGGGACAGCGGCACGAAGAGCAGGCCAAGGCCCGCCGAGGTGACAAGCATCGGGCCGAGCAGACCGGTCAGGTAGGTGCTGTGCTCGCTGAGATGCGAGAACCAGTACATGCCGGCGGTTGTGATCGTGCCGCCGGCCAGCATCAGCGGCCTGGCGCCGGTGCGGCTGATCACCTGCGAGACGATCCCGGACACCACGACGATGGTCCCGGCGAAGGGCAGGAAGGCGATGCCCGACTTCAGCGCGCTGTACCCGAGTACCTCCTGCACGAAGATCGTCAGGAAGAAGAAGATGCCGAACATCGCGGTGGCGAGGCAGAGCATCATCAGGTACGCGCCCGAACGGTTGCGGTCGGCGAGGATACGCAGCGGCATCAGCGCGTGCTTGCTCCGCCATTCGATGACCACGAAGCTCACGAGCAGCACCACGGCGGCCACGAGCGACGCGACGACCTTGGTGTCGCCCCAGTGCGAGACGCCGGCCTGGTCGGTGACCGCGTTGGACAGGCCGTAGACGAGCAGCGCCACACCGCCGGTGCCCGCGATCGCGCCGGGCAGGTCGAAGCGGCCGGCGCGGCGCGGGGACTCACTGAGCACGTACGCCGCCACCAGGGCCACGAGTATCCCGATCGGCACGTTCACGAAGAACACCCAGCGCCACGACAGATAGCTCGTGAGCAGGCCACCGGCGACCAGGCCCACGGCCGCGCCGCCGCCGCTCATCGCGGCGTACACGCCCATGGCCCGGTTACGCGGCGGGCCCTCGGGGAATGTGGTCATGATCAGGGCAAGCGCGGTCGGTGCGATCATGGCCCCGCCGACGCCCTGGATCGCCCTGGCCCCAAGCAGCCAGGTTTGCGAGGTGGCGAAACCCCCCAACAGCGATGCGGCGGAGAACACCAGCAGGCCGGCGATGAAGATCCTGCGGCGGCCGAGCAGATCGCCCGAGCGCCCGCCGAGCAGCAGCAGCCCGCCGAACGTGACGGCGTAGGCGGTGATGACCCACTCAAGGCCGCTGCCGCTGAAACCGAGCGCCCGCTGGATGTGCGGCAGCGCCACGTTCACGATGGTCGCGTCGAGCACAACCATCAGCTGTGCGGCCGCGATGACGACAAGAGCCAGGCCGAGGTGACGGCGCCCGCCACCGGCGGCCGCGCCATCCCGTGGGGATGCGCGCTTCGTTCCGGATTGTGCGGTAGACAAGGTAGTCTCCTAAGCTTTTTGCGCGTAGAGATCTGGCACCGCGGCCGCCCGGCCGGGTGCTGCTAAATATGTGACGTGAGCAGATGTGAGTCCGCGACGAGCCGGACTGTTTCCGGGCCCCCGTCCCCTACTAGGACGAAACGCTAGCCGCCGGGTGTGACATTTTCGGCGGGCCGTGTGGCGTCGCGGTCAAGCTCTGACCGGCTTCGCGGGTAAGTTGGCGCCCGCTGAAGCAGTACGTAGTTCGCCGGTCACCTCCCCCGTGCTTTCGCCCCCGGTCAGCGGCGGGGTTGCTGGTGCGGACGGCCCGGATGTCGCCGGCCGTTCCGCGTTGACCAGCTTGCGGACCAGGGCGAGCAGCGCCTTCCGCTCGTCCAGATCGAGGGCGGTGCACCACGGCATGCGGGCGAGCATCTCCCGTTCCAGCCGTTCCTTCAGGTCGCGGCCCTCGGGTGTGAGGACGAGGTTCTTGATCCTCCGGTCGGCGGGATTGGGCTCGCGCCGGGCGAGCCCGTGCTTTTCCAGCGAGTCCGCGATGGCGGTCACGAAGGAGGGGTCACACCGCATGCGCCGGCCGAGTTCCTTCATCGCCATCCCATCGCCGAGCCAGTGCATGGCCTTGACGGTGAACAGCGGTACGCCGAAGTCCTCGGCCAGCTTCTCCCCCCGTGCCATCACGCGCGCGATCAACTCGCCGAAGGCGTCGAATATTTCCTGGTTAAGCCCGTCGCCCTCGTGGCACTCGGTCATGACGCCTCCTTTCGGCCCCGTCGGTCGCGTACGCGTCGTGCGTTCGGCGCGGGTCAGGGCACCTGACTCCCTCAACAGTTGAGTAACTCAAACGTAGGCCATTCGCTTGAGTTTGTCAAAGGTTCATTGCATCAATTTCTGCTCCGGCCCGCGCGCGTCACGGCGCGGCAGCCGTTCGGGATCATGCCCTTGTCACCGGCCGGCTCGCGCCCGCGGCGCGTACGGCCCGTCCGTCAGCCGGTGTAGTAGCCGGTGATGTCCGCGACGAGGTTGACGGTGCCCGCGCTGTTGTAGAAGTCGACCTTGCCGTCGACCACCGGGACGATGACCAGGTTGGGGATCGTCTCGCCCGTGACGAAGTTGAGGCTGGAGGTGCCGGACCGCGGCTGCCCGTCCGGGTAGACGGTCAGGTAGCCGGCCGCGGTCGCGCCGGTGACGGTGACGTTCATCACGACCGCGGTGACCCCGCTGGCCGGCAC
>DATFVJ010000321.1:0-4118 GCA_035260365.1 Streptosporangiaceae bacterium | reverse complement strand
GGCGGGCGCTGTCCCAGAACTTCCTCCGTGACGCGGCAGCCGCCGACGGGTTCCTGCACACCGTGCGGGTGGACCCGGATCAGCTCTGCCTCGAGGTCGGCGCGGGCGAGGGCGTCCTCACCGAGCGTCTGGCGACCCGCTGCCCGAGGCTGATCGCGTACGAGATCGACCCGCACCTCGCGTCGAAGCTCGAGGCCCGGCTCGGGCGGCGACCGGGCGCCGAGGTGATAGCAGGCGACTTCCTCGCCGCGCGCCCACCCGCCGAACCATTCCAGGTGGTGGGCAACGTCCCGTTCTCGCTCACCTCGGCGATCGTGGACTGGTGTCTGCAGGCGCCACGGATCACGACCGCGACGATCATCACACAGCTGGAGTACGCGAAGAAACGCGCTGGCTCCTTCAGCCGGTGGAGCCTGCTGACGGTGAGCACGTGGCCCGAGTTCAGCTGGGAGCTTCGCGGATCGATCCCGCGGCGCCAGTTCCGGCCGGTCCCCCGGGTCGACGCGGGAATCCTCCTCCTCACCAGGCGGGCGGAGCCCCTGCTCACGGGCGGACGCCGGACCGCCTACTCCCGCCTCGTGGAACTCGGCTTCACCGGTGTCGGCGGCACCCTGTACGCGTCCCTGTCGCGCCGGTACCCAGGCCCGGCGCTCGCGCGGGCGTTCGACGCGGCCGGGCTGGACCGCCGCACCGTCGTGGCCTTCGTCCACCCGCAACAGTGGATCGGCCTGTGCGCCGAGCTTGAGCCGCGCAGCGGTCGTGGGTACGCCGCGGTACCAGGCAGGCAGTCAGGCCGGCGCGGGCCGGCGGACAGCACGCCGCGGCGCGCAGCCGCCGGGAACGCGTAACCGGCCCAAGCAGACCATTGCCAAGCCATCCGCGGGAAAGCCGCCCGACTGAAAGGGGGATGGGGGGAACGGTTCCCGCATGGGCCGTGCCCCCTGACGACCAATGGCTGACGGCCAATTTCGCACCCACCGGCTCGAGCTGGACGATCAGACGCTGCGTACGTGGGACGCGACGGTGCTCGCCGCGGGCCCCGACGGTATTGTCCTTGACCGCTCGGCGTTCTATCCAGGCGGCGGCGGCCAGCCTCCCGACGATGGCGTGCTGCTCTGGGGCGGCGTGGCGACCAGGATCGTCGGCGCGAGGAAGGCCGGCGACCTCTACCTCCTGCCCGCGCCGGATGACCCGGTTCCGCCGCCCGGTACGGCGGTCCGCGGCGCGCTCGACGACGAACGGCGCACCGCGCTGATGCGCACCCACTCCGCGCTGCACGTCCTGTGCGGCGTCGTGTTCCGCGACTACGGCGCGCTCGTCACGGGCGGGAACATGGAGCCGCTCACGGCTCGAATGGACTTCAACATGACGGAAGTTCCCGCGGGATTCCGCGAGGCGGTCGAGGCCGCGTGCAATCAGGAGGTGGGCGCCGACCGGCACATTGACGTGCGCGTGCTGCCGCGCGCCGAGGCGTTCGCGATCCCGGACATCATCCGCACGGCGACGAATCTCGTGCCGGAAAGCGTGCAGCAGGTCCGGATCATCGACATCGTCGGGCTCGACACGCAAGCCGACGGCGGCACGCACGTCGCGGCGACCAAACAGATCGGCCGGATCGAGGTCACCAAGCTGGAGAACAAGGGCAGGGGCTTTCGCCGGGTGCGCCTGCGCGTTCGCGACTGACCTCGCACCCGCGGCCCATCAGCGGGTGTCGCTGTGCTCGGGCGCGGCAAGGGCGCGGCGCAGGACGGCCGCCTCGTCGTCGGAAACGGACCGGGCGAAGCGGGCCGGGCGGGAGGCCGCCTGGCCCGCGCGCGGGGCAGGGCCGACGCCGCGGCCATGGGAACGGGCACCGGCGCGGCAGCGAAGGTCAGGCGGGCTCTTGGGACGGGTAGGTCAGGCCGAGGACCGGCATGATCTCTTTGAGCATCATTTCGAACATGGGCTCGCCGTCGTCGAGAATCCAGCTCAGGTGGCCGAACACCTCCAGGCTCACCATGCCGTAGAGCCGGGTCCAGCAGTAGACGAACGACAAGATGGCGCCGACCGGCAGTGCCGTTCCCATGGCGTCGCGGTAGCGCTCGAGCTGCTCGAGCAGACCCGGGTCGATCTCCTCCGGCGCCCGCACCGCGAAGGGCTTCTTCAGCCACAGTTCGAGGAACAGCCCGAGGAAGGTGTCGGCGAACTTGCGGCCGCATTCGTCCGCGATGTCGATCTCCTTGAGCTCGAAGCCGGGTACCGGAGTGCCGAAGAGCAGGCCGAATTCGCGCTCATGACCCAGTGACCACTGGCGGAACTCGCGGGCGGCGGCACCGAACTTCGCGGCGATTCCCCTGGGAGCGGCCGCGTCGATCGCCGCCTGGATGTCGCCGCCGATCTCGAGGAAGATGTCGCCGCACACGTTCCTGATCAGATCCTGGTGGCTGCCGAAGTACCGGTAGAGCGCCGGCGCGGTCATCCCCATCTCGCGGGCGATCGCCCGCAGCGTCACCGCCTCGGGTCCCTCGTCCACGAGGATCTTGCGGGCAACCTGCTTGATCTCCTCGGTGGTCGCCGCGCGGACGCGGTCACGGCGGCTCACCGCGCCCACAGCGTCGGCTGCCTCTTCCACGCCTGCCTCCTAAACGGCCTTGACATTCGTTAACACTGTATGCGAAGTTAACGGCAGTAGCGAATTAACGGTGTTTACTAAGTTAACGGCAGGTAACAAGCCTACTCGTGGAGGCGCAAATGTTCGAGGCATGGGGACGCATCATCCAGCGCCGCCGCTGGCTCGTCCTGGCAATCGGCCTGATCGGGGTGGCGATAGCGGCGGTCTGGGGGACCGGCGTCTTCAGGTCCCTCCAGTCGTCCGGTGGGTTCGCGCCGCCGAACAGCCAGAGCCAGACGGCCAGCAATGTGATCGCGCACGCGCTGGGCCGGGACACCGCCGACGTGGTCGTCCTGTACCGCAGCGCGGCCAGGACCGTGGACGACCCGGCGTACCGCGCCGCGGTCACGGGCAATCTCACCGCGCTTCCCAAGGCGAACGTGGCGTCCGAGCAGACCTACTGGTCCACGGGCTCGCCGCAGTTCGTCAGCGCGGACCGGCACGAGACCTACGCCGTGATCCAGCTGAAAGGCGCGGACGACGGCGCACGTAAGAAGAACTTTGACGCGATCAAGGGCCAGCTCACCGCCAGTGGCCTGCAGACCCAGGCCGGCGGCCTTGTGCCCGCGAATGAGGCCATCAACAAGCAGGTCAGCAGCGACATCGGCAAGGCGGAGGGGTTCTCCATGCCGGTGCTGCTCATCCTGCTCACCGTGATCTTCGGCAGCCTGGCCGCCGCCAGCCTGCCGCTCGCGATCGGTGGTATCGCCATCATCGGGTCGTTCACCGCGCTGCGGCTGCTCACCCTGGTCACGACGGTGTCGATCTACTCGATCAACATCACCACGATCCTCGGGCTCGGCCTGGCGATCGACTACGGCCTGTTCATGGTGGTCAGGTTCCGTGAGGAACTGCACCGGCAGGCGACCGTGGAAGACGCGCTGGCGCGAACCGTCGCCACCGCCGGGCGCACGGTCGCGGTCTCCGGGATCACGGTCGCCGTCGCACTGTCCAGCCTGGTCCTCTTCCCCGAGACGTTCCTGCGGTCGATGGGTTACGGCGGTGTGGCGACGGTCGTCGTCGACATGCTCGCCGCGCTGACGATCATGCCGGCGCTGCTCGCGGTGCTCGGGCACCGGGTCAACGCACTGCGGGTGCGGCCCGCCGTCAGCCGCGAGCGCGCCGAGACCAGCGGCGGCTGGTACCGCATCGCGCAGAGCGTCATGCGCCGCCCGGTCGTCTATGCCGTCGTGATCGTCGTCGCGCTGCTCGCGCTCGGGGCACCGCTCCTCAAGATCACCTGGGGCGGCACCGACGCGCGCGTGCTGCCCGTCAGCGCGCAGCCGAGGCAGGTCGCCGACGCGCTGAACCGCGACTTCCCCGTCAACTCGACCAGCCCGATCGAGGCGGCCGTCGAGCTGCCTGGCCCGGCCGCCGCGCCGGCCCAGCGTGCGGCGCTCGCGGCCTACGTCGCCCGCCTGGACCGCGTCCCCGGCGTCAGCGCGGCGCAGGTGACCGGTGCGGCGGG
>DATFVJ010000320.1:0-3257 GCA_035260365.1 Streptosporangiaceae bacterium | reverse complement strand
AGCGGCGCGCGGCGCCGCGGCGGCGGGTGCGCAGGAAGTCGGCGACGACGTACTCACCGAGCCGCTGCGGCTCCGGGCGGAAGAGCCTGCCGCCGTTACGCCGCGCGACCTCCTCGACGAACGCGGTGAGCCGCTCGTCCTCAGCGAGCATAAAAATGTTCAGCACGGCGCGCCGGCGGGTCATCTTGTCCACCTCGGCCAGGGTGAGCTCAATCGTCTCAGGCGCGGGTGGCCAGTCGAAGTAGGGCCGCCCGTTGCGCAGCAGATGGGCCGTTGGCTCACCATCGGTCACGATCAGCACCACGGGCTCGTGCTCGGGGTGTTTGTCCAGGTGACGGCCTGCGATCAGGAGCGCGTGGTGCAGGTTGGTGCCCTGGACCATGTCCCAGCCAAGGCCGGCGAGTTCGGTCTCGCGCAGTTCGCGCGCGTAGTTAGAGAAACCGACGATCTGGACCGCGTCAAGCGGGAATCGGGTCCGGATCAGCGCGTGCAGCGCGAGTGCGGTCTGCTTGGCAACACCCCACGTGCCGCGCAGCGCCATGGAGTAGGAGAGGTCGACGAGCAGGCACACGGCGGCCGCGGTGCGCCGCTCGGTCTCTGTCACCTCGAAGTCGTCCACCGACAGCCGCACCGGCGCCGCGCCCACCGCGCCGGGCCCGGCCTCACCGGGCCCGGCGCGGCCTGTGTCGGCCTGGCCCGTGTCGGCCCGCCCGGCCGTCGCGGACCTCAGCACCGCGTTGCGCACGGTCGCCGAGACGTCGATCGGCTGTTCGTCGCCGAACTGCCACTGCCTGGTGCTTCCGGTCGGTTCACCGGCCTGGCCGGCGTCGCGCTGGTCGTGATCGCCTGAGCGGGCCTCGCTGAGCTCGGCGAACACTCGGCGCAGCGCGGTGTCCCCGAGCCTGCGGACCGCCTTCGGGGTCAGTTCGAGCTGGCCGCCGGACCGCCGCAGGTAGCCCTGGCTCTCCAGTTCGCGTTCGATGCGGCGCAGGCTCTCCAGGTCGTCGACCGCGCGCCGGCCGAGCGCGCGGCGCACCGCTGCCTCGTCTATGTCGTCGAGCCGTGCGCCCGGGTAGTCCTGCCGGAGCGTGGCGTCAAGCTCGGCCAGGTCGGCAAGCTCCTCGATCGCGGTGGTCGCGTCGGCCAGCCCGAGCGGCTCCTCGCCGGTCAGCATGTCGCCGCGTCCGCCAGGTGGGGCGTCCATGTCCGGGCGGCGTGCGCGCAGCGCGCCCGCCAGCCGTGCCATCTCGGCGGCGAGGCCCGCGTCGGCCATGGTCTGTTCCATCATGGCGGCGAGTTCGGCGCGCTGCTCGGCCGACAGGGAGTCGAGGACCCGGTTGGCGGCGGTCATCCGCCGCACGAGTGCGTCGACGAGCTCATCGAGGTTCTGCGGGTTCTCCGGAAAGAAGTCGCCGTACCTGCGCATGAACTCGTCGAAGTCCTGCTGCCGATGCTCGCCACGCGCGTCGGCCTCCAGCATCGCGCTCAGGTCGGACATCATGTCCTTGACCCGCTGCATGGCCGCTGGATCCGGCTGCGCGAGCGCGTCCTTCATGCCGCGGAACTGGCTGTCGAGCACCTCCCGCCTGAGCAGGTCCTTGAGCCGCTCGAATGTCTCCCGCGCGGCGTTGGAACGCCACTGGTAGGAAGACAGCGCGCGGATTGCCTGCGCGGTCTCGTTCGGCAGCGTCTCGAGTTCCGCCTCGGCCATGCGCGCTTCGTCGCCCGGGTCGGGGAACAGCTCGGCGCGCTCCTGGCCGATCGCGGTATCGAGCAGCGCACGCGCCTGCTCGAGCAGGCCGTCAGCGCGGCCGCGTTCCCGCGCTTCACGCAGCCGCTCGCGGACCCGGCGCATGAGGTCATCGAGACCTTGCCGATCGCCCAACCCGCGGCGCAGCGCCTCGCGGAGCGCCTCGCCCGGCGCCGAGCCGCCGAGGATGGCGTCGGACATCTCGTCGAGAGCGGTCCGTACGTCGAAGGGCGGCGCGAGCGGGTCAGGCCCGTCGTGGTAGGGGCCGTAGCGGTAACTGCCTTCGCTGTTCATCGCGTCAGCCATTCAGGTCCGGTAGACGGCCGCGCCGTCGCTGCTGTCCTTCGAGAGCCGCCGCATCAGATACAGGCCCTCGAGCGTGAACTCGAGCGCGGCGGCCGCATGACCAGGTGATTCCCCGCCGTCCATACCCAGGCGTTCCATGATGCGCGCGAGCCCGGGGATCTCACCGGCCCGGCGGAGGAGTTCGCGTGCGGGCGTGAGCTCGCCCGACTCGATGGTGCCGCCCCGGTCGAACTTGGCCAGCAGCCCGGACAGGTCCGCGCTGCCGAGCGAGGCGCGGAAGGTGTCGGCGATCGCGCGCCGCAACAGGTGCGCGAGCACCTCCTGCTCCCGGCCTTCCTCGCTGACCTCGAACTCGACCTTGCCGCGCAGCGTGTCCACGATCACGGGAAGGTCGCACACCCGCGCCACCGGCTGGTCCTCTCCGGTCAGCGCGGCGCGGCGGGCCGCTGAGGCGGTCACGCTCTCCGCCGCCGCGATGGCGAAACGCGCCGACACCCCGCTGCGACTGTCGATAGCGCTCGAGGCTCGCACCAGGCGGGTGAACCTGGCGATGACCTCCACCAGGTGGCCAGGCAGCGGGCCGCCGGGATCGTGACCGGCCGGCAGCCGGGCCTCCTGCCACACGAGCGCGAGCTCGTCTTCGAGGGTGAGCGGGTAGTGGGTGCGGATCTCGGCGCCGAACCGGTCCTTCAGCGGCGTGATGATGCGCCCGCGGTTGGTGTAGTCCTCCGGGTTGGCGCTCGCCACAAGCAGCAGGTCGAGCTGGAGCCGCAGCGCGTAACCGCGGACCTGGATGTCACGTTCCTCCAGCACGTTCAGTAGCGCGACCTGGATCCGCTCGGCCAGGTCGGGCAGCTCGTTCAGGCAGAAGACGCCCCGGTTGGTGCGCGGCACGAGTCCGAAGTGCACGGTCTCAGGGTCGCCGAGCGTGCGCCCGGTCGCGACCTTGACGGGGTCGACGTCGCCGATCAGGTCGCCGACGCTCGTGTCGGGCGTGGCGAGCTTCTCGCCGTACCTCTCGTCCCGGTGCCGCCAGACGATGTCGAGATCTCCGCCACGCTCGCCGGCCAGCCTGCGGCAGCGCGCGCAGACCGGCGCGTACGGATGATCGTTGATCTCACATCCGGCGACGGCGGGGGGCCATTCGTCGAGCAGGCTGGTCAGGGTACGGATAAGCCTGGTCTTGCCCTGGCCGCGCTCG
>DATFVJ010000319.1:0-2219 GCA_035260365.1 Streptosporangiaceae bacterium | reverse complement strand
GCGTTCTTCGGCGCGCTGGCCGCGGGCGGCATCGCCGTGGTATTGAACGAGACGCTGCGGCCGCGCCAGATCGAGCACATTCTGGCGCACACCGGCGCGCGACACCTCGTGACGAGCGCCGACCTGTTGGCCCGGCAGCCGCGACCGATCGGCGGAGGCTGCGCCCTCGTGGACGTCGCGACCCTGCCGGCCGTCGCCGCCGCGGCCCTGAGGCCGGTGCTGCGGTGCGAGGGTGACGTCGCCCAGATCATCCACACGTCGGGCTCGACGGGACTACCCAAGGGCGTCGCCGTGAGCCACGGCAACCTGCGCGCGGCCGCCCGGTCCGTCGTCTCCTACCTCGGCATCACCCGAACCGATCGCGTTGCCAGTCTCCTGCCGCTCAGCTTCGTGTACGGCATGAGTCAGGTGCTGTGCGCCGTGCGCTCCGGCGCCGCTCTTGTGGTCGAGCGCTCGCCGCTGCCGCAACAGGTCGCGGCGACCCTCGCCGCCGAACGTGTCACCGTCGTGGCGGCGGTGCCGCCGTTGTGGTTGCGGCTGCTCGACAAGACCGTCTTTCGTACCGCGCCGCTGCCGCAGTTGCGCGTGATGACCAACGCGGGTGGCCACCTGCCGGTGCACGCGGTACGCACGCTGCGGCAGGCGCAGCCCGGGGCGCGACTCTTTCTGATGTACGGTCTCACGGAGGTCCTGCGCAGCACCTATCTGCCGCCCGAGGAGGTGGACCGGCGGCCCGCCTCGATCGGCCGGCCGATACCGGGCGCGGAGGTGCTCGTGCTGCGCGAGGACGGGACGGAGGCGGCGACGGGAGAAATCGGCGAGCTGGTGCACCGCGGGCCAACCGTGACTCTGGGCTATTGGAACGACCCCGCGCGGACGGCCGAGGTGTTCCGGCCGCACCCGCTGCGGCCGCCCGGCGCGCCCGACCGCGAGCGGGTGGTGTTCTCAGGCGACCTGGTGAAGCGCGACGCCGACGGCTTCCTCTATTACGTGGGGCGCCGCGACCGCGTGATGAAGGTCATGGGGGTCCGCGTGGGACCGGACGAAATCGCCGACGTGTTGTTTGCCTCCGGCGAGGTGACCGAGGCGGCCGTCGTGGGCGAGCCGGACGAGCAATGGGGCGCCCGCATCGTCGCCCATGTGGTGCTCGGGATCGCGGGCTCGCGCGAACGGCTGCAGGCCTACTGCGCCCGTGAGCTGCCGCGCCACCTGCAACCGGCGCGGATCGAAGTCCGCGACGCGCTACCGGTCCTGCCGAGCGGCAAGAGCGATCTCGCCGCGTTGCGCGAGGGCCGCTAGGTTTTGCGGAACAGGAGCAGGCGGTAGGATTTGTACTGCTTGAAGCTGGCCCCGTTGCGGCGGCCGCTGAAATGCTTGCTCTCGTAACGGTCCATCTTCTTCCGGAATTTCCACCGCACGAACTTCATGATCCACGGGTAGCTGGCCGTGAGCCGCGCCAGCAGCAGGTTGTACGCCGGCTGCAGCGCCTCCGCGTACGCCCGGTCCAGCAGGTCGAAGGTCGGGGCGATGCCGTCGGTCATGTCGAAGTCTTCGAGCGGCTCGAGCGGAAAGCGGCTCACGGCGTCGCGGAACTTCGGCAGCTCGTGACCGCCGCCGATGGGGCTCTTGGTCTCGTTGGGGACGCGGAAGATGTCGGTGATCAGCACGTAGCCGCCCGGATTGAGCAGCTCGAGCGCTTGCTGAAACGCCGCATCCAACGGAATGAACAGCAGGCTCTCGCTGAACAGCACCAGATCGTAGCGGCGGTCGGTCCGGAGATCTTGAAACCGCGTCTCGAAGATCGTCGCGCGCTCGCCCAACACCGCGCGGGCCACGTCGGTGAGCACGCCGTTGGGCGACACGCCGTCCACCCGGTAGCCCTTCTCCACCAGCTTGCGCGCCGTGGTCCCCGCCCCCATGCCCACGTCGAGAATCGCCCGGACCCCGGGCGGGATGTGCGACATCAGCAGCTCGGTGTAGTGCGCCTGCGCGGCCGCGAGATTCTGCGGCACTACGGGCAGGCCCGCTGGCCAGTAGCCGTAGTGCAGGTCGTTCATACCCAGGAAGTGGTGCGCCAGGACCCAGCCCATGGCGAGTCCGAATTCACTGGACGGCAGGTTCCCGGGCGAACGTATCGAGAGGGGCAGCTGCGTTTCGGCGGATGAAGTCATCGCGTGCGAACCTATGTCAGGGGGACGGTCACCGCAACGCGGGCCGCT
>DATFVJ010000318.1:0-5811 GCA_035260365.1 Streptosporangiaceae bacterium | reverse complement strand
GCGCAGCGGGAGGGCGACTTCGAGACCGCGTCCCGGCTGATGTACGGGGAGATCCCGGCGCTGGAACGCGAACTGGCCGAAGCGGGCGGTGCTGGTGTGCCCGCCGCCGGCGTAGGGCCGGCGGCTGGTGCGGGCGCGCCGCCGGCCGGTGCGGCGGACAGCGGTGCGACCGTCAACGGCGTCGCCGCTCCACCGTCGATGGCGCCGTCCACCGCGGCGGACGGCAGGGCCATCCTCGACGGTGGCACGCCGATGGTGAAGGAGGGGGTCGGCCCCGACGACGTCGCCGAGGTGGTTTCTGCCTGGACGGGTATTCCGGCCGGGCGGCTCCTCGAGGGCGAGAGCGGCAAGCTGCTCCGGATGGAGGACGAGCTTGGCCAGCGCCTGGTCGGGCAGTCCAGGGCGGTCAGGGCGGTCTCTGACGCGGTCCGCAGGGCCCGGGCCGGCGTGGCCGACCCCGACCGGCCGACCGGCTCGTTCCTCTTCCTGGGCCCGACGGGTGTCGGCAAGACGGAGCTGGCGAGAGCGCTGGCCGAGTTCCTGTTCGACGACGAGCGCGCCATGGTCCGCATCGATATGAGCGAGTACGGAGAGAAGCATTCCGTCGCCCGGCTTGTCGGCGCGCCGCCCGGCTATGTCGGGTACGAGGAAGGCGGCCAGCTCACCGAGACCGTGCGGCGCCGGCCGTACTGCGTCGTGCTGCTCGACGAGGTGGAGAAGGCGCATCCGGAGGTCTTCGACGTGCTGCTGCAGGTCATGGACGACGGGCGGCTCACGGACGGCCAGGGCCGAACGGTCGACTTCCGCAACACGATCCTGATCCTCACGTCCAACCTCGGATCCCAGTTCCTCGCCGATCCGGTGCTCGACACGAACGCGAGGCGTGACGCCGTGCTCAACGTCGTACGCGCCACGTTCAAGCCGGAGTTCCTCAACCGGCTCGACGATGTGATCCTGTTCAGCTCGCTGTCCACGGAGGAGCTCACCAAGATCGTTGACCTGCAGGTGAACCGGCTGGCCAGGCGGCTCGCGGACCGGCGGCTGACGCTGAACGTCACCCCGGCGGCGCGTGAGTGGCTCGCCCTGACCGGATTCGATCCGGTCTACGGCGCCCGGCCGCTGCGTCGCCTCGTGCAGTCGGCGATCGGCGATCAGCTCGCCCGGTCCCTGCTCGCCGGGGAGATCAGGGACGGCGACGAGGTCCTGGTGGACCGCGACGACGCGGCCGACGCGCTCGCCGTTGGCCCCGCCGCGGCGCGCGTCGGCTGATCAGCTGTCGGCGCGCCGGGTCAGGGTGTGTCCCGCAGATCTCTGGCGGCGCGGATCGGTGTCCGCCCGCATCCGCCGAGATCTCCGGGACGCGCCCTAATCGATCAGGCGGTCGTAGCCGTCCTCGGGCAGGCCGAGATCATTGCGGATCCGGTACCGCAGGTTCAGTAGCAGGCGCAGTTCGGCGCCGGCCTCACCAGCCAGCGCCGACTGCGGCACGTCCGCCGCGCCGTCGGGCAGGCAAAGCTCCACGCCCGCCGTCACCCAGGACAGGGCGCCGGGCAGGTCGGACTGTTCGAGCAGCAGTTCGCCGACGAGGTCACAAAGCCGTGGGTCGCGCGGGCCTTCCGCCTTGAGCTGGCCGACGAGGGTGACCGCCTGTTCCGGCTCGCCCAGCAGGTAAAGCGCGCGGGCCAGCGGCACCCTCGGGTCGACGAATGTCGGCCCGCCATCGGCGATCGCGAGCCTGAACGCACCGGCCGCCTCCGCCGGATCGTCGGCGAGCAGCCACTGTTCGCCAGCCCGCAGGTAAGCCTCGGCGCGCGACATTCCGCCGGCTGGATCACCGGTGCCCGCGAGCCGGGACATCCGCAGCGCCGCGGTCAGATGATCACCGCGGCGTGCCGCATTGAACTCGATCGCGTCGAAGAGATCGTCGGTCAGGTGTGCCACATGGTTGACGCTACCCAGGCGCGACCGGTTTCAACGCCGGACCGGCGCATCCGGGGGCAAAAGCCGCCGAGCGCCGCCTTGACGCTGCCACGGCCGACCGGGTCCGACAGAGGCCGACGGGGCCCCGCCGCCCGGATACGCACTCTGGTGCTGGTGGGACCGGTGTGGCCGCACACCCTCGCCCGGGGTGCGCCCCGCTGCCGTGCGGGGCGCGCTGGGTACGCCGGAGCCAGGTGCAGGCTGCGCGGCGGCCGGGCCGCGGCCAGCCGGGGCGGGGGGGCGGTGCGCTAACGGCGCGCGCGTTCGAGGGCGTCCCAGAAACCGCGGCGCAGCGCGTGGCGCACCTCGTCGTGCAGCAGAAAGTCGATCGGCAGCGCGGAACCCTGCAGCAGCCGTGCCTCCAGGTCGGAGGGCATCCGCGGCTTTCTCGCGAGCACCGCTTCCAGCCAGAGCGCGGGCGCGTCGCGGGCCACGGAGTCGCCGAACTCCAGGCCCTCGCCGTGCGCGGCCACGGTGGCGTCGGCGAGCGTCACGGTGGGCGATGGCAGCGGCGCCACCGCGGCGGGCACCGGAGCCCGAGCCGCCAGCGCCGGAGCCTGAGCCGCCAGCGCCGCAGCGTGAGACGGGGCGGCGGCGAGTTTCCGCCGGGCCGGCGGGTTCGCGGGTATGGGCGGACCGGCCGGGACCTGCGGCCCAGCCGGCGGCTGCGCACCTGGGCCAGCGACAGGCTCCAGGCCCGGCTGTGCGTTCGGCTGTACATCCGGCTGGACGCCGGGCTGGAGACCCAGCTGGGAGCCGTGCACGTCCGGCTGGCCACCGGGCTGGGTACCCAGCTGGAGGCTGGGCACGTCTGGCTGGGCTGGCCGCTCGTGCCGGTACGGGTGCGCCGGCGCGGTGTAGATCGCGGGCGCGCGTTCGTGCGGGTCCGGCCGGCCGGACCCCGCGGGCGGGCCGTACCCGCCGGCCGCGACGTGCCCGTGCCCGTTCACGAGCGGCGCGCCCACGTACTGCCCGGCCGGGTACTCGTCGCGGGATGGGACGTCGGCGCTGGCGAGCAGGCGCACGTACGGGCCGAGTTGCGCGCCGCCCACCTCGACGATCGCGTCGCACTCCTGGCGCAGCAGGCGGGATATCGTCCAGTTGCCGTCGACCGCGATGTGGATGAGCGTGATCCGCAGGCCGAGATCCTGCACATCGGCGATCACCTGGGTGAGGTCTTCCTCCGCGCTCACGATGACCGCGTCGCTGATGGCGTGGTTGCGGGCCAGGGTCGACAGATCACGATGGATCTCGGTCTCCACGCCCTCGCGCCGGCCCGGGCGCATCCGGCCGAGGCGCAGCTTGAGGCCGGGCAGGTCGGCTAGCGCGTCGTGCTCCGGGGTGCGGCGGCCCTCGACCGCGGCCTCGTACCAGTAGCACCGCAGCAGCGGAATCCCGCAGCGATCACCGGCGACGTTGCCGAGGAACCGCAGCAGCCCCGCGTAGTCCCAGGAGACGGACTCGCGCTGGCGGGTCCCGTGCACAGCCATCGCGCCGTCCGCCAGCACGTAGCCGGCGTCAACGAACAGCGCGCACCGGTCCACGCGGCACCGTCCTTCCCTCGACGCGAGACCTTACCAGCGCCCGAACCGTCACCGTAGGGGGTCGCGACCAGACGAGGGGGGCGCTCCCACAGCGTAATGAAGTCCGCTTTCGGCGTAAGCGTTTCCGCCCATTCACTATGTCTCGGCAGAATGCCTCACATGCGGCTTCTTGTGCTTGGCGGCACCCGGTTTCTCGGGCGTGCTGTCGTCGACGAGGCGGTGCGGCGCGGTTACGACGTCACCACCTTCTCGCGTGGCAACAGCGGCGAGCCGCGGCTTGGCGCCGAGGCCCTGCACGGAGACCGTACCAGCGCCAGTGACGTAGCTGAACTGGCAAAACGAGATTGGGACGCGGTCATCGACACCTCGGTGCTGCCGCCGGTCCACGTTGGCGCCACCGCGGCCGTCCTGGCCGGCCACGTGGGCCACTACACGTACGTCTCGAGCCTGCGGGCGTACCGCGACTGGCCGCGGGCCGGCGTGGACGAGGACTCACCAACGCACGAGTGCGCGCCTGACGCGGCCGGCGACCTGCCGTACGGCGTCCTCAAGGCCGGGTCGGAGCGCGCGGTCCTGCAGGCGCTCCCCGGCCGGTCGCTGCTTGTGCGGTCGGGTGTGATCGTGGGGCCGCACGAGAGCCCGCCGCGGCTGCCCTGGTGGCTGGAGCGGGTGGCCGCCGGCGGCCGGATGGTCGCGCCCGGCCTGCCCAGTGACCCGGTGCGCCTGGTTGACGTACGCGATCTCGCGGCCTGGATCATCGACAACACGCGCCGGCAGATCCCGGGCGCCGTGGATATCCCGGGGTCGGACCGGATCACGTTCGGCGACCTGCTGACCGCCTGCGCCAACGTCACGAAGTCCCGCCGCGGTGGAGCAGACCCGCAGCTTGTCTGGACGCCGCACGAGACGCTGCTCGACGCCGGGGTGCAACCCTGGTGGGAACTGCCCATCTGGGCCCCGGCCACACCGGAGTGGGCCGGCACCTGGCAGGTGTCGGGCGAACGGGCGCGGATGACGGGCATCCACTACCGGCCGCTCACCGACACCGTCCGTGACACCTGGGCGTGGCTGCGCCAGGAAGGGCCGGTGAACGCGGCCGACGCCGGCGCTTATGGCGTCGGCGCAGACGGCGTCGGCCTCGACGCCGCGAAGGAACGCAAGATCCTGGCCGCCGCCTGATTCCCGCGAACGCGGCCAGCCCGCGGGCACGAGCAGGCGCCTTAACGGCTGCCGCGGATGCGCCATCGATTGGTGCGGGGGCCTGCGGAGCATGGGCTGCGTACGCTCATCCCTATGGGTGACCGTGACGATCTTTTGCGGGAGATCCGGGCGAAAGCGGTGATACACGGCGATTTCACGCTGTCGTCCGGGCAGCGGGCCACCTGGTACATCGACCTGCGGCGGATCCTGCTCGACGGGCGGATCGCACCCCTGGCCGGCCGCGTGCTGCTCGACGCCACCAGCGACCTCGACTATCAGGCGGCCGGCGGCCTCACCCTCGGCGCGGACCCCGTCGCGCTCGCGATGATGCACGCCGCGGCGTGCCGCGGCCGGGCACTCGACGCGTTCGTGGTGCGCAAGTCGGAGAAGGCACACGGCCTGCAGCGCCGGATCGAGGGTCCCGGCGTGGCCGGCCGCCGCGTCCTCGCCGTGGAGGACACGTCGACCACGGGCGACTCCGTGCTCACCGCCGTCGACGCGCTGCGGGCGGCCGGCGCCGACGTCGTCGGCGTCGCCGTCCTGGTCGAACGCGGCGCGCGGCAGCGGGTCACCGAGCGCGGCCTGCGGTACCGCGCGGTCTACGAACTCGCCGATCTCGCCCCGGAGTGACGCGCGCGGCGGGACAGCACGCCGCCCGCGCAGCCGTTCGGGATCGGGGTCTGGATCTCAGGTCTGTACGGAGAAGATCCAGGGCGCCGTGGGGGCCGGCGGCAGGTGCTGGCCGTGCACGAACACGTCGGCGCACAGGGGATCGCTGATCTGGACCTGCAGCGGTACCTGGGCGTACCGCAGGGTCGCGCCCTGGGGCGCGACCGTGTTGTCGGAATGCAGGATGTCGCCGCTGGCGGCGTTCTTGACGAACACCATGCACGGCTCACGAATGACCCTGATGAGGAGTACCGGCGCCCCGGGTGTGCTTCGCTGGTCCGCGGCGGGTGTGGACGACGACGTCGGCGTCGTTGTCGGGTGCGGCGGCTTCTTGCTGGACAGGGCGCCGCGCAGGGCGAGCACGCCCACGACCACGAGCGCGAGCGCGGCCACCCCGACCACTCCCAGTAGCAGGTAG
>DATFVJ010000317.1:0-8719 GCA_035260365.1 Streptosporangiaceae bacterium | reverse complement strand
TCGCGCCGCTGGTCTCCAGCGTCGTGGTGAGCGCCGCGTACCTGGCCTTCCTGCCGCTCGGCAACGGATACCAGAACAATCTGCACGGCCTCCCGGTGTCCGCCGAGCTCGTCTTGTCCCTGGGCACCACCGCCGGCGTGGTAGCGCTCGTGGCGACCGTCGCGGTGCCGGCCTGGCGGCTGCGCCTTCGCCTGCGGCCCGTGCTGCGTTTCCCCCACGGAGTCGCCCCGCGGGTCCGCGGTCTCGCCGCGGTGGGAGTCGCGACGCTCGCCGCGCAGGACGCGGCGCTCGTGGTGGTCATCGTGCTGGCAAACTCGCGCGGCGGCACGGGCGCGCTCGTGCTCTACAACTACGGCTGGCAGATGTTCTTCCTGCCCTATGCCATACTCGCCGTGCCGGTGGCAACGAGCGCGTTTCCGCTGCTTGCTGCGCACGCCGACGCGACCGGACCCGCCGCGGCCGTGGCGGGAGCGGACGCGGACACCGGCGCCGCGGCGGGCCGGTTCGACGCCGTGGCAGCCACCTCGACCCGCGTCGCCGTCCTCGTCTCCTTCCTCGGCGCCGCGGTGCTCGCCGGGACCGCGGTTCCGGCCGCCCGCGTCTTCGTCCACCCGGCCGCCGCGCGCGAACTGACCTTCACGTTCGTCGCGTTCGCGCCCGGGCTGATCGGCTACGGGCTGGTCGCCAACCTCAGCCGGGTGCTGCTCGCCGGGGGCAGGAACCGGGCCGCCGCCGTCACGACCGTCGCGGGCTGGCTGGCCGTGGCCGTGGTGGATCTCGCCATCGTGCCGCTCGTGCCACAACGCTGGGTGGTGCCCGCGCTCGGGCTCGGCAACACGGCCGGCCTCACGGTCGCGGGGGCGGCGCTGCTCGCCGCGGTCGTCAGGGCCCGTGGCCGCGCCTGTCTGGGCGGGCTGCCCCGCGCGGGCGCCGCCGGGCTGGCGGGCGGCGTCGCCGGGGGAGCGGCGGGTGGTCTTGTCGCCCTGGCCGCGAGCCACGCGTTCGGCCTGACCGGTGCGCTGCCCGCCGCGGCGCTGACCGTGGCGGCAGGCGCCGTGACGCTCGCGGTCTTCCTCGCGATCGCCTACCTGGCCGATTCCGGTGACATGCGCACCGCCGCCACCCGGGTGCTGAGGCGGCGCACGGCATGACCAAGGACAGCACTCGGGAACCGGCTGGGGAACCAGGGGTGCGGTGCGTGACGTTCGTGCTCGCCGCGACGGAGGGCGGTACCGGCGTGCACGTGCGTTCGCTCGCCGCGGGACTGGCCGGGCGCGGCGTCGAGGTCACCGTCGCCGGGCCCGCCGGGACGGAGCGGATGTTCGGGTTCACCGGCGCGGGCGCGCGGTTCGTGCCGGTGGAGATCTCCGACCGGCCGCGCCCGGGACGCGACTTCGCCGCCGTGGCGGCGCTCCGGCGGCTGCTGCGCGCCGCGGGTGCCGCCGGCCGGGCGGACGGGCCGGCCGGCGGGCCCGTCATCGTGCACGCGCACGGGCTGCGAGCGGGTGCGGTCAGCGCGCTCGCCCTGGGCGGCGCCATCCGCCGGGCGCGGCAGCCAGCGGCGCGGCGCGGCGCGCCCGTCCTCGTCGTCACCGTGCACAACGCGCCGCCGCCGGGCGGCGCCGCGGGCACGGCCTACGGTGTCCTCGAGCGGATCGTGGCGCGCCGCGCTGACCGGGTGCTGTGCGTGTCAGCCGACCTGGTCACGCGGATGCGCCGCCGCGGCGCACACTGCGCGGGACTCGCCGTGGTCCCCGCACCCGCGCGGCCGGCCGTTTCCGCGGGCACGGCCCGCGCGGTCAGGGCTGGGCTCGGCGCCGCCGGCCGGCCTTTCGTGTTCGCGTGCGGCAGGCTCGCCGCGCAGAAGGGGTTCGGCACCCTGCTCGGCGCCGCGGGCCTGCTGCGCGACCGTGACCCGCGGCCGCTGGTGGCCATCGCAGGTTCCGGTCCGCTCGCCGCGGAGCTGGCCCGCCGGATTGATGCCGAACGGCTGCCGCTGCGGCTTCTCGGCCAGCGCGGCGACGTCCCCGCACTGCTGGCTGCCGCCGACGTGTTCGTGCTGCCGAGCCGGTGGGAGGGGCAGCCGCTCATCCTGCAGGAGGCGCTGCGGGCCGGCGCGGCGATCGTGGCCAGCAGGACCGGCGGAATCCCCGCCCTGACCGGGGAGGACGCGGCCCTGCTCGTGCCCGCGGGTGACTCCGGGGCGCTCGCGGCGGCCCTGCTGCGGGTGCTGACCGAGCCCGGCCTGGCGAAGCGGCTGGCCGCGGCGGCGGCCGAGCGGGCGCGATCACTGCCCGGCGAGGAGGCGGCCGTCGACGCGGTGCTCGCCGACTACACGTGCGCCGCCGGCCCGTAGCACGGCCGCGGATCGCAGGTGCCCTGGCGCCTGCGATCCGCGGCGCTGCCGGACCGCGGCTAGCCGCGGTCCGGAACCTCCTGCACGGCCCAGCGGTTGCCGTCGGGGTCGCCGAAGAAGACGAACCGGCCCCAGGGGAACTCCTGTACGTCGCCGACCTCCACCCCCCGGCCGGCGAGTTCCGCGCGCGCGGCGGTGATGTCGGAGACGACAAGCTGCATGCCGCGGACAGAGCCGGGCGGCGCGTCGGTGACGCCCAGCCCGATGGTGATCGAGCAGGCCGAGCCCGGCGGCGTCAGCTGCACGAAGCGGATCTCGTCGCTGACCGTGATGTCGTGGTCGGCGTTGAAGCCGGCCTGCTCGGTGTAGAAGGCCTTCGCGCGATCCACGTCGGACACGGGAATCGCCACAAGCTCGAGCTTCCAATCCATAACCCTCTCCCCATCGCCGGCTGGATGTACCGATCTCGTTGACACCCGTGAACATGCACGAGTAGACGTAACAGGCTATGCGGCAGTGGGCGCAGTTACGGGCGGGGCAGCGGTGCCGTCTCGCCGGCGCGATCGCGGTGACGGCGGTCGCGGTCGCCGCGTGCGGCGGTACCGCCGCGCGGCAAACCGGTCGGGCGAGCGGCTCACGGCGCACGCGAGCGCGCTGGCCGCCGGGTCGCGCGGTACGGGCGCGGCACCTTCACCGGGTGTGACGCGCGCGGCAGCCGTGCGGGCAAAGACCGCTGCCGGCGGGGCATCACGATGAACGCCGACACCGCGTACGCCATCTGGCGGTCCTGTTTCGACGGATACGAGACCTGGCTGAACAACGTGGACCGCGGCAGGCAGTACCGCGCGGGCGACGCGTGGGGATGCGTCGGGCGCTGGTTCGCCGGCCGCTGGTACGCGGGCGGCGCGCAGCAGTACATCGGGCGCGTCGCGACGTGCCTGCGCGAGCGGATCTGGCGCCAGCCCTATTTCCAGCAGCCCTGAACGCCGCGGGCGGCGGCGAGCCGGCCGTCGTCGGGTTCGACGTCGCGGCGGCAGCAGGGGACGGCAGGCTGCGGCACGTCTACGGTTTCCTCGACAAGGCGCCGGCCACCTGACGCGGCGGGCCCGATACGCTCGGTGTGTGGCCCGTATCGCGCAACTGAGTGACCTGCACGTGATGACCGGCACGGACGAGCGCGCGCAGGCGGTGCGCGCGGCCGTGCACCGGGTTGGCCTGCTGTGGCCGCCCCCGGACTGCGTGGTGGTCACCGGCGACCTGACGGAGCGGGGCCTGCCGGCCGAGTACGAGATGCTCCGCGACCTGCTCGCGCCGGTGGCGCCGCCGCTGTACCTGATCCCGGGCAATCACGACGACCGGGCGGCGCTGCGGTCGGTCTTCGCCGGCGCGGGCGGGCCGAACGCGGTGTGCGGCCCGCCCGCCGCTCCGGACGCCTTCATCCAGTACGCCGTCGACGTCGGCCCGGTCCGCTTGGTCCTGCACGACTCGACCGACCCGGCGCGCGGCGGGGGCGCGGCCTGCGGCGACCGGCTCGCCAGCCTCGGTGCCCTGCTCAGCGAACGGCCGGACGCGCCCACGGTGGTCGCGATGCATCATCCGCCGTTCCAAACCCAGGTGCCGCTCATCGACGCGATGAAATATGAGGGGCTCGCGGATCTGGCCACCGTCATCGGGCGCCACCGCCAGATCGTGCGGGTGATCTGCGGCCACGTGCACCGCCCCATCACGGCTGGGTTCGCGGGCACGATCGCGGTGACCTGCCCGAGCACGTGGGTGCAGCTGGCGTTCGGCGGCCCGCCGCCGGTGAGCCCGGTGGTCGCCGAGCCCGCGGCGATGGCGCTGCACGTGATCGACGCCGCGGGCGGCGCGCTGTCACACCTGATACCGATCGCCGAGTATCAGCCGGCCTGACCCGCGCGCGAGCGGAGAAAGCCGGCGGTCCGCTGATCGGCGGGAGAGAACGACTCGATGCGAGCAGCTGCGGATCGGCGCCGCTGGTGAACATGGCGATTCCCGCGTTGGCGTCGAGCAAGTTCCAGTGCCGGTCGACCACCACGGCGGCAGCGGCTCGTGGCCTTCGAGAGTACCTGGCGGATCGCGGCCCGCACCGTGGCCATCTGCGGTGCGTCGAGGCCCGTCTCGGCGTAGACAGGGGCGTAGCGGCCGGCCGGCAGCAGCCGGTTCCCGTCCCCGCAGCGATGCCTCGAGATGCTTACTCAGGTGCAGGATCATGTCGCTGCCCGGGCGCGAGCGGCCGGTCTGCACGAAGCTCAGGTGCCTGGTGGAGATGTCCGCCTGGATCGATAGCTCAAGCTGGCTGAGCCGCCGCCGCTCGCGCCACTGGCGCAGCAGCTCGCCGATCGGCCGCGCCGGTCGCGGGAACGTCGTCGTCACGCCGAACACGCCAGGCGACGGGCGGCACCACCGCGATTACCTCCCACGTCAGGCCGGCGGTGACGTCCGGCCAGGCAGTCAGGGAGACTGCCTGAGCTGGTGCGCGACCCAGTCCGCGGTCTTGTACCGGTGGAAGGGCGCGACGTTCGCGCAGCCGTGGTTCCCCGCCTCGAGCAGCAGCAACTCCGTGGGCCCGGCCGCCTCGGCGGCCAGCCGCTCCGCGTGCCGCCAGGGGATGAGCCGGTCCCGCCGGCCCGTCACGACAAGCAGCGGGCAGCGGATCGCGCCGGTGCGGCCGACCAGGCTGAGCCCGTGCGCCGCGGCGCGTGCGGCGCCGTCGGTCGCGGACCGCGACCGCACCCGGAACGCGGCCCTGGTCAGGCCGGGCAGCTGGTCCCAGCACGCGCCGAAGTCGTAGGGCCCGGCCAGCGCGACGCACACGCGCACCCGCTCGTCGCCGCTCGCGACCCTCGGCGCGTAGTAGCCGCCCAGGCTGACACCCCAGACGCCGATCCGGCGGGAGTCCAGCGCGGGTTCCGCGGACAGCCGGTCGAGGATGGCGGCGCCCGGCACCTCCCAGTCACCGCGGATCGGCAGGTCGTACTCGGCCTCGCCCTGGCCGGGCCCATCGACGCTGAACGTGGCGAGCCCGCGGTCCAGGAACAGCTGTTCCGTGGTGCCGAATTCCTCCTTGGCCGAGTCAAGCCCCGGGATCAGCACCACGGCCGGGTGCGGCCCGTCGCCTGCGGGCGTGCGCAGCACCCCGGCCAGGCGCGCGCCGCCGAACGATATCTCGATCCGCCGGCCCGGCGGGTCGAGGAACGGCAGCGCGTCGGTCAGGCAGCGCACCGCGGCGCGGTGCGCGGCGCGCAACTGGTCCATGTCGTCGACGAACAGGAACTTGGCGAAGTGGTAGTACACGGCCGCGCGGGACAGGTGGGCGCCGGCCGACAGTTCGTGGCCGGCGGCGAGCGCGTCACGCCCGAGCGCCTCGTGATCGGCGGCGACCGCGCTCCAGGCCGCGCACCAGCCCGCCCACGCCCCGATGCCGGCCGTGATCCGCTCGAAGTCGGGCGCGGTGACGCCGTTGGTGGTGAACCTCGGCGCCCAGTGCGCGATCGCGGCGGATACCCGGTCGTCCACGCAGCCTCCCGCGTGCGAGCTGGCAAGAACAACAATGGCCCAGGGAATGCAAACGAATGCATACCCCCTGGGCGGGGACGCGTCAACGCTCCCGCCCCGCCGTGCAGCCCACGGTGCACCCATGGGGCCGCCCGCGCGGTGACATCTACCCGCCGCCGGGCCGGCGGCGGCATCGCGGTGCATCGTCGCGGGCCGGCCCGGGATATGGTCGCGTCGTGGCCCACGACCTCGTCGCCGAGGGGCGCAGGATCCTCGCGGACGGCCTGCCCGAGCCGCCCGCACGGCTGAGCAGGCGGCATCGCCTCGCCGCGCTGGCGGCGGACACCGACGGCGACGTCGCCGCGGTGCTCTTCGCCCGCCGCGGCACCAGCGGCCAGCCCTGGTTCGAGGTCGTGGTCTTCGAGCGCGGCCAGGGCGGCGGCTGGGAGAGCCCGGGGGGCAGCGGCGGCCAGGCGGAGGAGGACATCCTCGATGACCGGCCGCCGTCCGCGACGCTCGGCGCACCGCTGCGCTGGGAAGGCGGCGGCGCCTGCCGGGGCCGGCTGGCGCCGCGGCTGTGGGCCAGGGCGCCGGGGTCACGCGCCGGCCTGCCCGGTCTCGGCCTGACGGGCCTGCGAGGCCGGCGCGTGCTCAACCACACACTCGTCCGGGCCGCGGCCGAGACCGGGCAGGTGCGCGTCCGCGGCGCGCACGGTGAACGCACCCTGCCCGTGCACCGCCACGGCCAGCTTGTCGTGGTCTGGCGGGGCCGCGCGGCGCCGTCGCTCACGCCGTGCTCGCAGGCCGGGGTGCGCATCGGGCCGGAGGTCTCCGTGGTCTCCGGCGGCTGGTGACGCCGCGGCCTGTCCGCCGCTGACGGCGGGGTTACCAGCCGCGCTCGCGCCATTCCCGCAGATGCGGGCGCTCGCGGCCGAGCGTCGTGTCCTTGCCGTGACCCGGGTAGACCCACGTGCCGTCGGGCAGCGGGCCGAACACCCGCTCCTCGAGGTCGTCCATGAGCTGCTCGAAGCGGGCCGGGTCGCCGCCGGTGTTGCCCGGGCCGCCGGGGAACAGGCTGTCGCCGGTGAACAGATGCGGTGTCTGCGCGAGGCCGCCCGCCGCGTCGTAGGCGAGCGCGACGCTGCCCGGCGTGTGGCCGCGCAGGTGGATGACGCCGAGCACGGCGTCGCCGACGCGCACCTCGTCGCCGCCGGAGATCAGTTCCGCCACCTCGACGGGCAGTTCGGGTGCGTCGGCGGGGTGGGCGGCCACCGGCGCCCCGGTGGCCGCCCTGACGTCAGGAAGCGCCACCCAGTGGTCCCGGTGCCGGTGGGTGGTGACGATCCGCGACAGCCCCGCGACGCCGATCAGCCGGAGCAGGGTGTCAGGCTCATTGGCCGCGTCGATCAGCAGCCCGGCGCCCGTCGCCGTGCACCGCAGCAGGTACGCGTTGTTGTCGAGCGGGCCCACGGCGACCTTGGTCACGGTGAGGCCAGGCAGTTCCCGCACGTCAGGCGGTCCGCCCACGACGACGTCTCCGGTGTAGCTCACCTGATCCTCCCTGCGATGGTCCGTGCCTGGCCGCCGCGGTCCCGGCCGGGTGCCGCTCAGCAAGGTTAACCGCGCGTTCGAGCCGCCGGAGCTGGGCAGCACACCTCTTCATGGCGATGTGCGAGCGGATCTTCGGCAGGTGACGTTACGGTCAACGTGTGGCTGACTTCTTCCGTGAGGATCTCCGGGGGTCCCGGTTCGAGGGCGTCGACCTCAGCGGCTCGCAGTTCCGCGCCAGCGACCTGACTGGGGCCCGGTTCCGCGGCGTCGAGTTGGTCGACGCCGACATACAGGGCGAGATCGTGAACCTGACGATCAATGGTGTCGACATCGGACCGTTGGTCAACGCCGAGCTCGACAGGCGGTATCCCGACCGGGCCAAGATGCGCCCGGCAGACCCAGCTGGTTTCCGCGAGGCGTGGGACGTCGTCGAGCGGCTCTGGGCTGAGACCGTCGGACGGGCCCGCCGGCTGGACCCAGAGACGCTGCATGAGTCGGTCGACGGTGAGTGGTCGTTCATCGAGACGCTGCGGCACCTGGTGTTCGCTACCGATTCCTGGATCAGACGGGCAATCCTCGGCGATCCGTCGCCGTGGGACCCCCTGGACCTTCCGTGGGACGAGATGCCTGACACGCCGGGTGTGCCCCGAGACCGCGACGCACGACCATCTCTCGACGCAGTGCTCGAACTGCGCCGCGACCGGATGTCCACCGTGCGGGAGGTCCTCGACGGCTTGACCGGTGAGTCGCTGAACGGGCACACCGAACCGGTCGAGGGGCCGGGGTGGCCAAAGTCGCGCAGCTACCCGGTGCGTGAATGCCTACTGTGCATCCTCAACGAGGAGTGGCAGCACCGGCTCTACGCCGAGCGCGACCTAAACGCCTTGGAAGCGCCCTAGCACAACCTGACGAGGTGGGCGCGCGGCAAGACCGTGACCGTGCACCTGAAGGCGGGGGAGGAGCTAGAGAAGGCCAGGCGGGACTCACACCCCAGCCGAGGGGGTGCACGACTGAATTGTGAGGGTGCTTGGTTTGCGCTGGCTACGCCGCTAGCCTGAGTGATGCTGTCACTCAGTTGGAGGCGGGCATGTCCGAGCAGCTTGCGGGCCGGGACCTGGCATGGCTGGAGCGCCGCCGCGCTGAGCTGTTCGGCCTGATCTCCCAGGTGGGGGATTTTAGGCGGGGCGCGCTGAACGCGGTGTGGCGCAAATGCGGCAAGGCGAACTGTGCGTGTGCCCGGCCGGGCCACCGTGGCCATGGGCCGCAGTGGAACCTGACCCGCCGCATCGGCGGCAA
>DATFVJ010000316.1:0-9229 GCA_035260365.1 Streptosporangiaceae bacterium | reverse complement strand
CGGGTGCCGTGACAGAGAGCGCCGGGGGATCCGCCGGGCAAGCGGAGCAGAAGCCTGCGGGCCGCCGCAGGCGGCGCAGGCAGGCCACGTCCGGCGGCGACGGCGGGTCCGATGCTGCCGCGGTGACTGAAGCGGCCGCCGGGGCGTCCGCACCAGGCGCGGGCGACGGGCCAGCGATCACACCGGCCGTATCGTCACCCGCGGCGGAGTCGGCTACGCCACCGGACGGGCCGCCAGCGGGTGTGCCGCCGGCGGCGCCTGCCAGTGGTGTGTCGGCGGCGGGGCCGCCAGCGGGTGTGCCGCCGGCAGCGCCTGCCAGTGGTGTGTCATCTGCGGGGCCGGCCTCGGGTGTGCCGTTGGCGGCGGGGCCGCCAGTGGGTGTGCCGCCGGCAGCGCCTATTGCGTGACGCGCCGCGCGGCAGCCGTTCAGGATCAGTTGTCACCGCACCGCCGCGGTGCAGGGTCAGGGGCCCGCGGGCGGATGCGTGGTCACGGGCGGCCGTCTGGTAACCTGGCCTCGGCGCCAGGGACCGAATCCGGAGCACAAGAGGTCTCCTACGTGAGCGCCCGGTACCCCTACGGAGAGAAGAGTTCTCGCGTGTACGCGATCGTGCGCTGCGGTGGCAGGCAGGAGAAGGCGTCGGTAGACGACGTCCTCACCGTGGACAAACTCGCCGGCGAGGTCGGCTCGACGGTGACGCTGCCCGCCCTCCTGATCGTGGATGACGGCAAGGTCGTCAGCGATCCGGCCGAGGTGCGCGAGTATCGGGTCACCGCCGAGATCATCGGCGCGGCCGTCGGCCCGAAGATCAACATGATCCACTACAGAAACAAGAGCGGGTACAAGCGGCGGCTCGGCCACCGGCAGCAGTACACCCAGATCAAGGTCACCGGTATCGCGGCGGGCAAGCGGGCACGGGGAAGCGACGCCAGGAAGTCACCGGAAGGCGAGGGCTGAGATGGCACACAAGAAGGGCGCGTCGTCCAGCCGTAACGGCCGCGACTCCGCGGCTCAGCGGCTCGGCGTGAAGCGTTTCGGCGGCCAGCTTGTCCATCCCGGCGAGATCCTGGTACGCCAGCGGGGTACCCATTTCCACCCCGGGCCTGGCGTCGGGCGCGGCAAAGACGACACCCTGTTCGCCCTGATCGGCGGTGTAGTGGAGTTCGGCAACCGGCGTGGGCGCCGCGCCGTGAGCATCGCGGCGGATCCGCGTACGGACGGTGCGCCGCCCGAGACCGCACGCGCGGCGCAATAGCGGCGCAGCCAGCCGGAATGCCAGCCGCCTGAGTCTTCTCCGGCGGCCAGCGGGTTGTACCGCGGTGCCGGTCCGCAGCGGCCGGTGAGGATCGCGACATGCCAGATTTTGTTGACGAGGTGTCCCTCCACGTGAAGGCGGGGGACGGCGGCCACGGATGCACGTCCATTCACCGGGAGAAGTACCGCCCGCTCGGCGGGCCTGACGGTGGTGACGGCGGCCACGGCGGCTCGGTCATCCTCGAAGTCTCCGCCGGCGCGGCGACCCTCCTGGAGTATCACAAGCGCCCGCACCGCAAGGCGGCGAGCGGGCGCCCGGGTCAGGGCTCGAACCGTACCGGTGCGGGTGGCGCCGACCTCGTCCTCCCCGTGCCTGACGGCACGGTGGTCAAGACCACCGGCGGCGACGTCCTCGCCGACCTGGTCGGGGCCGGCACCCGGTATGTCGCGGCGCAGGGCGGCCGCGGCGGGCTCGGCAATGCCGCCCTGGCCTCCCAGCGCCGCAAGGCGCCAGGGTTCGCGCTCAAGGGCGAGCCCGGCGAGCAGCGCGACGTCCTGCTCGAGCTCAAGACGGTGGCCGACGTCGGTCTCGTCGGCTTCCCCAACGCCGGCAAGTCGTCACTGATCGCGGCCATGTCGGCCGCGCGGCCGAAGATCGCCGACTATCCGTTCACGACGCTGGTACCGAACCTCGGCGTGGCCGAGGCCGGCGACACCCAGTTCGTGCTGGCCGACGTGCCCGGCCTGATCCCGGGCGCGAGTTCGGGCCGGGGACTTGGCCTGGAGTTCCTCCGGCACATCGAACGCTGCTCGGTCCTCGTCCACGTACTCGACTGCGCGACGGAGGAACCCGGGAGGGACCCGGTCTCCGACCTCGACGCGCTCGAGGCCGAGCTGGCCGCGTACGCGGACGCGACAGGGGCCGACCTGGCGGGCCGGCCGCGGCTCGCGGTCCTCAACAAGATCGACGTCCCCGCGGCCCGTGAGCTCGCGGATCTGGTGCGCCCGGCGCTCGGGCAGCGCGGGATCGAGGTGCTCGCCGTTTCCGCCGCGGCGCATACCGGACTGCGCGACCTGGCGTTCGCGATGGCCCGCCCGGTCTCCGCGAAGCGCGCGAGCGCGGCCACCGCGGAGCCCATCCGCCACGTCATCAGGCCGGCACCGCTCGGCGAGCCAGGGTTCGAGGTCCTGCGGACCGGTGAGAACAGTTTCTTCGTGCGCGGCAAGAAGCCGCGCCGGTGGATACAGCAGACCGATTTCGGCAACGACGAGGCGGTCGGGTACCTCGCCGACCGGCTGGCGCGCCTGGGCGTGGAGGAAGCGCTGGCCGAGGCGGGGGCGCAGTCCGGTGCCGAGGTGATGATCGGCGGCGACGACGACGCGGTCGTATTCGACTGGGAACCGCGATGGGGCGCGGGCGCCGGCGAAGGTTCCGCCCGGCTCGGGCCTCGCGGCTCCGATCGCAGGCTGCGGTCGTGACGGCCGCGCGGCCCGCGATCGCGGCCGCCCGCCGGGTCGTGGTCAAGGTGGGCTCGTCCTCACTGACCACGGCGGAGGGCGCGATCGACGACGACAGGCTCACCGCGCTCGCCGACGTCCTCGCCCGCCGGGCGAAGGCGGGCGCCGAACTCGTCCTCGTCTCCTCCGGTGCGATCGCGTCCGGCCTCGGCCCGCTCGGTCTCGGCCGGCGCCCCCGCGATCTCGCCACCGCGCAGGCGGCGGCGAGCGTCGGGCAGGTTCTGCTCGCCGCCAGATATACGGCCGCGTTCGCGAAGCACGGGGTGCGGTCGGGACAGGTGCTGCTGACCGCCGACGACCTGATGCGCCGCGCCCACTACCGCAACGCGCAGCGCACGTTCGGCCGCCTGCTCGAGTTCGGCGTGCTGCCGGTCGTCAACGAGAACGACACGGTCGCGACCGAGGAGATAAGGTTCGGCGACAATGACCGGCTCGCGGCGCTCGTCGCGCACGTGGTGCGGGCCGACGCGCTCGTGCTGCTCTCCGACGTGGACGCGCTCTACGACGGCGAGCCGAACCGCGCGGGGTCCAGGCGGATCACCGAGGTGCGCGGCCGGCCCGACCTCGACGGGATCCGGCTCGGCCGGGCGGGTGGGCGCGGCGTCGGCACCGGCGGGATGGCGACCAAGGTGGAATCGGCGCTCATCGCCACCGGCGCGGGGATCCCCGCGGTGCTCGCGTGCGCGACCGACGCCGACGCGGCGCTGGCCGGTGATCCGGTCGGCACGTATTTCGTCCCCGACCGGCGGCGCCCGGCCACGCGGCTGCTCTGGCTGGCCCACGCCACCACGGGCCGCGGCCGGCTCATACTTGACGCCGGGGCGGTCGAGGCGATCGCGGTCCGCCGGACCTCCCTGCTGCCCGCCGGAGTGACCGGGGTCGAAGGGCAGTTCGACGCGGGCGACCCGGTGGACCTGTGCGACGAAGGTGGCGCCGTCATCGCGCGCGGCGTCGTCAACTTCGACGCGGCCGAGATCCCCGACCTGATGGGCCGCTCGACCCGGTGGCTCGCCCGCGAACTCGGTCCCGGCTACGAGCGCGAGATCGTCCACCGCGACGATCTCGTTGTCCTCCCCCCCGCCAGGGCCGTCAGCTCCACCAGGCCCGGCCGGGCGGGCGCGGGTTAGTTCTGGTTGTCGTCGCCGCGGTTGCCGAACCGGCCGAACAGGCGCTCGCTCGCGCCCATCGCGCCTTCGGTCATCCCGCGCACCAGTCCCATCAGCGGATCCGCGGTACGGTTCCAGGACTCCTGGTACGAGCGGGCCGCTTCCTTCATGTCCTCGGTCACCGAGGAGTCGCCGTCGTCGCTGCGACGCGGGTAGTCGCCGTCCAGGATGCGCTCGTAGCTTCCGTCGGTGGCCCACCGGTCGAGATCGGCGAAGCGTACGACCGCGAACGGGTGGGTGTTGCCCTGCAGTTGCAGCAGCTTCAGCAGCCCGTCGCGCACGTCGGGCACGGCGTCGTACTCGTGCGCCTGCTCGTGGAAGGCGTCGGCGTTCAGCTCGGACATGCGCGCGCCGCCCGCCATCTTCATCATCGCGCGCCGCGCGGCGTCCACATCCTGGCCCGCGAGCAGCCCGGCCCGGTCACAGGAAAGCTCGGACTTGCGGTACCACTCCTCGAGCGCCCAGATGATCGGCCGGAGCCCCACGTAGGCGAACGGTATCCACGCGATCCGCCTGGCGAGGTTGATCAGATGGAAGAGCATGGTGCGGTAGACCGCGTGCCCGGAAAGCACGTGGCCGATTTCGTGGCCGATCGCGAAGCGGAGTTCCTCCGCGTCGTAGAGGTCGACCATGCCGGTCGTAATCACGATGAATGGCTTGTCCGTGCCGAGCGCCATCGCGTTGACCAGGGGGTTTTGGATTACGAAAAGCTCGGGCACCGTGGGCAGGTCGAGTATGTACGCACCGTCGCGCAGCATGTCGTGAATGTGCGGGAACTGCCGCTCGGACACGCGGACGCCGCTGGCCAGGAACATCAGCCGGAGGCTACGGTCGGAGAACAGCCCGGCGAGACGCCGGAGCAAGACGTCGAATCCGGTGAGCTTGCGCATAGCGGTGAGAGCGGAGCGATCAGCGGGATGCTCGTAGGCACGCGACGAGATCCCCGGCAGCCGCACGCGAGCTCGGGCGGGCACGTTGCCCGTTTCTGAGGCCATGCTCCGCATGCTAATCCCCCGGAGGAGCTCAATGAGCCACGGCGACATACCTATCTTTGACCGGGCCGCTGAGACGATGCCGGAGGACGAACGCGCCGCCCTGCAGGGGGACAGGCTTCGCGGCTTGACCGACCGGCTGATCGGGGCCGGAGGCGCCCAGGCGGACCGGCTCAAGGCGGCCGGGGTGACGCGCGGAAGCGACGTCACGCTCGACAGCCTGCCCGGGCTTCCTTTCACGCGGAAACAGGATCTCTGGGACACCTACCCGTTCGGCATGCTGGCCGTCCCACGCGAGGACGTCGTCGCCGTGCACGGGTCGAGCGGCACGGGCGGGCGGCCGACCCTGGTCTCCTACACCAGGGACGATCTCGATCTGTGGTCGCGGATGTGCGCGCGCGCCCTCGCCGCGGCGGGCGCGACCGCCCGCAGCACCGTCCACAACGCCTACGGTTACGGCCTTTTCACCGGCGGCATCGGCATCCATCAAGGCGCGGTTCGGCTCGGTGCCACGGTGGTGCCTGTCTCCGGCGGGATGACGGCCCGCCAGCTCACGCTGCTGCGCGACCTGCGGCCGGACATATTGACCTGTACGCCCTCGTACGCGATCCGCCTCGGCGAGGCCGCCGCGGAGGCCGGGATGACGCCGGATGACATCGGCCTGACGGCCGGGCTGTTCGGCGCGGAACCGTGGAGCGAGCCGATGCGCGCGCGCATCGAGGACCTGCTCGGCCTGCGCGCGCTCGACATCTACGGGCTGTCGGAGGTGATCGGCCCGGGCGTGGCGGCCGAGTGCGTGGTGGCGGCGGACGGGCTGCACGTCAACGAGGACCACTTCCTCGTCGAGGCGATCGACCCCGCTACCGGCGACCCCGTGCCGGAGGGGACGCCGGGTGAGCTGGTGTTCAGCACACTCACGAAGCAGGCGATGCCGCTGCTGCGGTACCGCAGCGGAGACATCGCCGCGCTGCGCCGCGGCGCCTGCCCCTGCGGCCGGACCCTGGTCCGGATGACGAAGGTGAGCGGCCGCAGCGACGACATGCTCGTCATCCGCGGCGTCAACGTCTACCCCGCGGAGGTGGAGCGCGTGCTGCTCGCCGACGGCCGGGTGTCGCCGCACTATCTGCTGGTCGTGGACGCCCGCACCGCCGTTAAGGATCTGATTGTCGCCGTAGAATCCCGAACGGCTGCCGCGGATGCGGCAACGACTAATGCTGGGGTCCCGGCTGGTCCGGGGGGACGGCCCCGCGCATCGGGGGGCGCCCCACGGGGTGGCACAGCCCTTACGGCTCCCGCCGATGCGGCGTCCACTGGTGCGGGGGGCTCTGTCGGCCCGGAGGGACGACCCTCCGCACCGGGGGCCGTCTCGTCCGTGGGTGGCACAGCCGTTACGCCTCCCGCGGATGCGGCGTCCACTGGCGCGGGGGCCCCGGCGAGCCCGGGGGGACGCCCTCCGGCACTGGGGGCCGTCTCGTCCGTGGGCGGCCGAGCTGGCACAGCCCCGACGGCCCACGCGGCCGGGCACGGTCCGGCCGGCGCGCTCGCCAGCGGGCTCGAGGACGCGGTCCGTGCGCAACTCGGGGTGCGTGCGCGGGTCCGGGTGCTCGCGGCGGGCACCGTGCCGCGAACCGAGGTGGGCAAGGCGGTGCGGGTGATCACCTGGACCGCCGGCGAGCCGCCGCTACCCGGCCTGGCCGATGCCTGACCCCGTGCCAACCCCGCACGCCAGCCCGATCCTTTACAAGGCCCACCCACCCGATGGGGGTGTTGCCCTACTGACGATCTTGGCAGCTTTGTCAAGAGGCGCGAAAGGGGTGAATCACGTTCTGTGGACAACTTTTTGGCTGGGGGTCATTTGTGACGAGCCTGTGGATGCGTGAGGGGTGTTCGTGTTGGGGTCAGCTTGTCTCGTGAGCTGCTGCGCAACCGCGCGCCGCCGGGACCGGTCTGTCAGACGCGCGCGCTAGGGTCAGGTCGCATGAGCCCAGGTGCGGCACCGGCCGGCCCCAGCGCGGCCGGCCCCGGCGCGGCCGGCTCCGGCCCGGTCGGCTCCAGCGTGGGCGACCCAGGCGCGGCCGGCCCCGGCGGAGCGCGTGCCGTGGGGGAGCCAGCGGCCGCGGACGCCCCGGAGTCTGCCGCCGCGGTACGCGCGCGCTGGGACGGCAACGGGGGCGACAGGCTTGGGATCATGGGCGGGACGTTCGATCCGATCCACCACGGCCATCTGGTCGCGGCGAGTGAGGTGGCGCACGCGTTCTCGCTCGACGAGGTCGTGTTCGTGCCGACCGGGCAGCCCTGGGAGAAGGAGCAGCGCCAGGTGGCGCCGGCCGAGGACAGGTACCTGATGACCGTGATCGCCACGGCGTCGAACCCGCGCTTCTCCGTCAGCCGGGTGGACATCGACCGGCCTGGTCCCACCTACACGATCGACACGCTGCGCGATCTTCGCGTGGCCCGCGGCCCTGAGGCGGAGTTCTTCTTCATCACGGGTGCCGACGCGCTCGCCCGGCTGATCTCGTGGCGGGACGCGGACGAACTGCTCACCCTCGCACACTTCGTAGGCTGTACACGTCCGGGCCACCGGCTGTCCGGCGACGGCCTACCGGAGGGGAAGGCGAGCCTGATCGAGATCCCGGCGCTCGCGATCTCGTCCACCGCGTGCCGTCAGCGGGTCCGCGCGGGCGAGCCGATCTGGTACCTGGTCCCGGACGGGATCGTGCAGTACATAGCCAAACGCCGGCTGTACCGGGACGACTGATGGGTACATGCTTGAAGACTGGCGCTTCACCTGGTCAACGGGGGGCGTCTCCGGGCAAGGAGGAAGACAGCGAATCGTGACCGCCACAACGCACACAGTGGAGCTGCTGCGGATCGCCGCAGAGGCTGCCGCGGACAAGCTTGCCAACGCCATCATCGGCTACGACGTGAGCGAGCAGCTCGTCATCACCGACGCGTTCCTGCTCTGCTCCGCGCGTAACGACCGTCAGGTCCGTGCCGTCGTCGACGAGATCGAGGAGCGGATGCGCCGGGCCGGCGCGAAGCCGGTACGGCGCGAGGGCGAGCGAGAAGGCCGCTGGGTGCTGCTCGACTACGTGGATCTCGTCATCCACGTGCAACAGCAGGAGGAGCGGGTCTTCTACGCGCTCGAACGGCTGTGGAAGGACTGCCCGCGGATCCCCCTCCCCGAGCCGGTGACGGCCGGCGAGGCCAGGGATGCGGGGGGGCCACGCTGAGTACGCAACGGCTCATTCTGTGGCGGCACGGCCAGACCATCTGGAATGTGGAGAAGCGGTTCCAGGGCCAAAGCGACATCCCGCTTGACGAGATGGGTGAGCGCCAGGCCGAACGCGCGGCGCGCCTGCTCGCCGCGCTGCAGCCCGATGTGATCGTCTCGTCCGATCTGCGCCGCGCCACGGGGACGGCCGCACCGCTCAGCCGGATCACGGGGCTGCCCGTGACGGCGGACAAGGACTTGCGCGAGCGGTACGGCGGCGTTTGGGAAGGGCTGACGGATCGGGAGATAAGGGAGCGCTACCCGGAGGCGCACGCCTCGTGGACGCCGCCCGAGGGAGAATCATCCGAGGCGGTCGGCGACCGGGTGTGCGGCGCCCTCGAGCGTGTCGTTACCGGCCTGCCCGACGACGGCCTCGCGGTCGTCGTCAGCCACGGCGCCGCGATCCGCCTCGGAATGGGGCGCCTGCTCGGGATCCCCCAGGAGTTGTGGGGAATGCTCGGGCCCCTCGCGAACTGCGCCTGGTCGGTGCTCGGCATGGGGCGGGCCAGGTGGCGGGTACTGGAGCACAATGCGGGCACCCTGCCCGAGCCGGTGCTCGGCGACGATCGCTGATATCAGGCTGTCGGTGATCACACACGGTTCGCTGACGGCGCTCCGGTTCGCTGATGTCAGCGCGCGTTCGTTCCCGCCGAGTCAGGTCCTATACACTGGCGTGGCGCCGTCGCCGGTCGTCGTGTTCGGGTCAAGGCCCGCGTCTGTGCCTGGCGTCCAGGGGCTATAGCTCAGTTGGTAGAGCGCTTGCATGGCATGCAAGAGGTCCGGGGTTCGAATCCCCGTAGCTCCACGCACGCAAACCTCCAGGTCAGAGCGTTCTTCTCGCTCTCGTCAGATTCCGTGAAGATCGTTTGACCGTCATCTGTGTCGTTCTGGGCGTGGATTGGCGGCATCCGGCGGGACGCAGGGTCCTTCGATGGCACGCCGGGCGAGCATGTATGCGGCGCTCGATGAACAGGGCAGCCCGGTCGGCCATGGGCGCTTACGGCCGGTTGCCTGGTACGGAGGC
>DATFVJ010000315.1:0-7886 GCA_035260365.1 Streptosporangiaceae bacterium | reverse complement strand
CGCGAGCCAGACCGCGAGCCAGAATCCGAGCGCGAGCCAGAGCGCGAACCGGGCGCCGAGGCGGAACCGGTGTCATCTCCGATCTCGTCGTCAAGGCGCAGGGTGAGCGAGATGCGCTTGCGCGCGATGTCGACGCCGAGGACCTTGACGCGCACGATGTCGCCTGGTTTGACCACCTCACGCGGATCGGCGACGAAGCTCTTCGACATCGCCGAGATGTGCACGAGGCCGTCCTGGTGCACGCCGACGTCGACGAAGGCGCCGAACGCGGCGACGTTCGTCACGACACCTTCGAGCAGCATGCCTGGCCGCAGGTCGTCGAGGGTTTCCACACCCTCCCTGAACGATGCGGTGGTGAAGGCGGGACGGGGATCGCGGCCTGGCTTCTCGAGCTCGGCGAGAATGTCCGTCACGGTCGGGATGCCGAACGTACCGTCGGCGAAATCCGCCGGCTTGAGCCCGCGCAGCACGGTGGTGTTGCCGATCAGCCCCCCGATGCCGCCGCCCGTTGCCCCGAGGATGCGGCGCACCACCGGATAGGCCTCCGGGTGCACGGCCGAGGCGTCGAGCGGATCATCGCCGTCACGGATGCGCAGAAAGCCGGCACACTGCTCGAACGCCTTCGGGCCGAGCCGGGGCACGGCCCTGAGCGCACGTCTTGACCCGAACGGGCCGCCCGCGTCGCGGTGCGCGACGATACCCGCCGCCAGGCCGTCGCTGATGCCGGAGACGCGCGCGAGCAGCGGCGCCGACGCCGTATTGACGTCGACCCCCACCGCGTTCACGCAGTCCTCGACGACCGCGTCAAGTGAGCGGGACAGCTTGGTCTCCGACAGGTCGTGCTGGTACTGCCCGACGCCGATCGACTTGGGGTCGATCTTGACGAGTTCCGCCAGCGGGTCCTGCAGCCTCCTCGCGACCGAGACCGCCCCGCGCAGCGACACGTCAAGGCCGGGCAGCTCACGGGAGGCGTACGCCGACGCCGAGTACACCGACGCGCCCGCCTCCGACACCATGATCTTCGTGAGTGCGAGCTCGGGGTGCCGCGTCATCACCTCGGCCGCTAGCTTGTCGGTTTCGCGCGAGGCCGTGCCGTTGCCGATCGCGATCAGCTCGACCCGGTGCGAGCGCGCGAGGCGCGCGAGCACGGCCACGGCCTCGTCCCAGCGCCGCCGCGGCTCGTGCGGATGAATCGTCTCCGTCGCCACCACCTTGCCTGTCGCGTCCACCACGGCCACCTTCACGCCGGTACGGAAGCCCGGATCAAGGCCCATGACCACCCGCGTGCCGGCCGGCGCGGCGAGCAGCAGGTCGCGAAGGTTCGCGGCGAACACGCGCGCCGCCGCGTCCTCCGCCGCCTGCCACAGGCGCATCCGCAGGTCGATGCCCAGATGCACGAGGATCCGGGTCCGCCAGGCCCAGCGCACCGTGTCCATCAGCCAGCCGCTGGCGGCCGCGCCGGACGGCGGTATGGCGAAGCGCCGCGCGATCCGCATCTCGTAGTCGCTCGGGCTGTCCTGTTCCGCCGGATCGAGGGTGAGGTCGAGGATCTCCTCCTTCTCACCGCGGAACAACGCGAGGATCCGATGCGAGGGCAGCCTGGTGAAGGGCTCAGCGAACTCGAAGTAGTCCGCGAACTTGGCCCCGGCCTCCTGCGCGCCCTCGCGCACCCGCGACGCCAGGTGCCCCCGCGACCACATCCGCTCGCGCAGCGTCCCGATCAGGTCCGCGTCCTCGGCGAAGCGCTCGGCAAGAATCGCGCGCGCGCCGTCCAGGGCCGCCGCCACATCGGCCACGCCCTTGCGGGTGTCCACGAACGCGGCGGCAGCCGATTGCGGATCAAGCGAAGGACCGGCCAGCAGCTGATCCGCCAGCGGCTCGAGCCCCGCTTCCCTCGCGATCTGCGCCTTCGTGCGGCGCTTCGGCTTGTACGGGAGGTACACGTCCTCCAGGCGCGCCTTCGAATCGGCCGCCATGACCTGGGCCTCAAGCTCGGGGGTGAGCTTGCCCTGGCCCCGGATCGACTCCAGGATCGCGGCGCGCCGCTCGTCAAGCTCGCGCAGGTAACGCAGCCGCTCCTGGAGCGTCCGCAGCTGCGCGTCGTCGAGCATGCCCGTCGCTTCCTTGCGGTAGCGGGCGATGAACGGCACCGTTGCCCCGCCGTCGAGCAACTCCACGGCCGCGCTCACCTGCCGCTCGGCCGCGCCGATCTCGGCCGCGATCCGCTTGGACACAGACACCGTCACGACGTGACCCGCCTTCTCACTCGCCTCGAGATGCACTGTGGCCTTCGTGCCGCACCGCGCAGGATCCTGCTTACCGCACCGGCTCGGGAACCGTGACAGCCGCCTTATCCCTAACGGCTGCCGCGGATGCGCCGCCGGGGGCAGCGGGGGTTCCAAGGGGTCGTCCGCGGGTCGTCCCCCTGAAGCAGGCTCAGCGCCTGCGGTTCAATCTTCATGGACGTCGCCGTCGGAACCGACGTGCTTGTCAAGCCAGTCCTTCAGTGGCGCCGCGGCGTGCAGGAAACGCGCGATCCTGGTCTTCGGCTCAGGCGTGCCGAGCCACGCGCCGGCCGGCCACTCCCGCCACGCGATCAGGCCCTTGTGACGGAGCAGGTCAACCCGTGGATGATCTTTGGGATAGCCCTTCGGGCAGGTCTTCAGCGTGTCGTGGGCGGCGACGTCGAGGCCGGCCTGCTGGGCCTGTGCCACGATGGCGGCCAGGGGTACGCCGCTCGCGTCGTCGGCGACGGCGTGCCGGTAGCGGTCAAGCTGGCCGGGGCTCAGCACATACTTGCCGCAGCCCGCGGACAGCCCGGCGGCCGAGAACTGAACGTAGCCGCCCCTGGAAAGGGTGGCGCTGATCACCGTCTTGTACGGGGACTTGTCGCGGCTGAAACGAAGGTCGCGGTAGGGGCGGAAGATCTTGCCCTCGCCGAACTCGGGCTCGAGTTCGGCGAGCAGCTCGGTCATCGGCCGGTGGACGAGCTCGTCGTAGACGGTCTTGTGCGCCACCCAGTAGCTTTTCGAGTTGTCCGCCGCGAGTCCTTCGTAGAACTCGATCGCTTCTGCGGGCCAGCCGGAGAACACCACGGCCCAAGGCTAGCGCCTCGCCCACCGCCATGCCGCGTGGGTCAGTGCTGCCGACAAGGAGCCATTTCCTGCCTACCCGTGCGGCCCGTGGCGTGGTGATCTTCCGCATAGCACCGCGCCGCGGCTAATCTGGCGGGAATGACCCGGCCCACACCCGCGGTGGTTGCTATGCGACGGTCGTCCTTGTTCGCTTCGATCTGCGTCCTGAGCGTCCTGGTGACCGCTCCCCCACCGCACCGGCCGGCCGGCCCGCAGGCCGGTGACCGGCTCTTAGCCGACCGCAACGGGGTCACCCACGTCGAGGCAAGATCCGCGCACGACCTGTTCTTCCTGCAGGGCTGGGTGCACGCCCGCGACCGCCTCTTCCAGATGGACGTCAGCCGCAGGGAGGCGAGCGGCACACTCGCCGAACTGCTCGGCAAGGCGGCGCTGCCGAGCGACGCGGCGGCGCGCACCATCGGCCTTCGCCGCGCGGCCGAACGGACCTGGGCCGTGGCACCGCCGGACCTGCGCGCGACGCTGACCGCCTACGCCGACGGCGTCAACGCCTACGTCGCCGCGCACCCGCTGCCCGTCGAATACGGCGCCCTGCACCTGACGTCGGCCGCGCCGTGGACGCCCGTGGACAGCCTCACGATCGGCAAGGCGATCTCGTTCCAGCTCTCCTTCGACCTCGACATCGGGCCCACGCTGCAGCTCGAAGCGTACGTCGCGGCCCTCGGGCCACAGCGGGGCTACGCGCTGTTCACGCAGGACGTGATGCGCGCGCAGCCGTTCAGTAACGCCGCTACGATCCCCGATGCGAGCGGCGGCCGCGCGGCCGCAGCCACGCCGGCCGCGACAGCGTCGCTGGCCTCGCCGGGTGGCGGGCTGACCGGCGCCGACCTCGCGCGGCTGCCCGAGGCCGCCCGCCTGGCCCGCGGCTACCTCACCAAGATCGCCGGCGACCCGATGTTCGAGCACGCGCTCGGCCGCGACGCCGCCCAGGGCTCCAACGAATGGGCCGTGTCCGCCGCGCTCACCGTTGACGGCCACCCGCTGATCGCCAACGACCCCCACCTGGCGCTCGGCGCGCCGTCGACGTTCTACCCGATCGGGCTGCGGGCCCCCGGCATGGACGTCGAGGGCGAGGGTTTCGCGGGGACACCAGGCATCATCCTCGGGCACAACAAGTGGATCTCCTGGGGCGCGACCACCAACCCGATGGACGTGACCGACACCTACCAGGAGAAGGTCGTCGCCGACCCGTCCTCACCGAGCGGCCTTTCCACCGTCTACCAGGGCGCGGACGAGCACATCCTCGCCATCCCCGAGACGTTCAGGTACAACGTGGGCGGGCAGCTCGTCACGGCCACATCCGCGGACGGGGTACCGCCGGACACACTGATCGTGCCCCGCCGCAACAACGGCCCGATCGTCCAGCTCGACCTTGCGCACGGCTCCGCGCTGAGCGTGCAGTACACCGGTTTCAGCCCGACGTTCGAGCTCGAGACGTTCCTGCGCTGGGACGGCGCGCACAACCTGCGGCAGTTCGAGCGTGGCCTGGCCGACTTCGCCGTCGGCTCGCAGAACTGGGCCTACGCGGACGCCCGCGGCAACATCGCCTATTTCACCAGCGGCGAGATGCCGGTCCGCGAGGACCTGCAGGCTGGCCGGGTCAACGGCCTGCCGCCGTGGTTCATCAGAAACGGCCAGGGCGGCAACGAATGGCTCCCGGTCACCCACCCGCAGCCGCACCAGGCCATCGGTTACGAAATCTATCCGGCGGCGGAGATGCCGCACATCGTCAACCCGCCGGCCGGGTGGTTCGCGAACGCCAACAACGACCCGGCCGGCCTCACGCTCGGCAACGACCCGCTCGGCCGGACCCGCCCGGGCGGCGGCATCTACTACCTGAACTACGGCTACGACGGGTTCCGCGCCGGGCGGATCGAGCAGTTGCTCCGCCAGCGGCTCGGCGCATCCCGTCACAAGATCTCCATGTCCGCCGTCGAGGCCATGCAGGCGGACACGGTGCTGCTCGACGCCGAGTACTTCGTGCCATTCATCATCCGGGCGTTCGCCGACGCGAAGACCAGCGGCGTGCCGCAGCTCGCGGCGGTCGCGGCCGACCCGCGGGTCGCCGAGGCCGTGCGCAGGCTCGGGCGCTGGGACTTCACCACGCCCACCGGCATCGCAGCAGGGTACGACGGGAGCGGCGCGGCCGCGGCGCCCTCGCGGCGGGAGAGCGCCGACAGCGTCGCGGCCACCATCTACGCGGTGTGGCGTTCCCGCGCCGTGACCAACATCATCGACAACCACCTCGGCGCCCTGCCCCGGCCAGGCGATCAGCAGGCGCTCGCGGCCATGAGGCATCTGCTCGACACCTTCACGGCCGCGCGGGGAGTCGGCGCGTCCGGGATCGACTTCTTCGCCTCGCCCGGCATCACCGACCCGTCCGCGCGGCGCGACTACCTGCTCCTGGCCAGCCTCCGCGACGCGCTGAACCTGCTCGCGGGCCCCGCGTTCGGCCCCGCCTTCCACGAATCGGCGAACCAGAACGACTACCGGTGGGGCCTGCTGCACCGCATCGTGCTCGCACATCCGCTCGGCGGGCCGTTCAGCGTGCCGCCCGCGTTCGGGCAGTTCCCCGCGCCGCTGCCCGGCCTGGCCGGGATTCCCGTCGACGGCGGGTTCGAGACCGTGGACGCGGCGACGCACGACATCCGCGCGGCCGGCGCGGGCGGGTTCATGTTCGACGCCGGCCCCGCGCGCCGTTTCGTCGCGAGCGTGGCGCCGCGGCGGACCGTGGCGGTGTCCGCGCTGCCCGGCGGCACGAGCGCGAACCCGGCCAGCCCGTTCTACCTGAACCTGCTGCGGCCCTACCTGCACAATGAGTATTACCCAGCGCTGCTGGCGGGCGAGATCGACCGCGGTGACGCCGCCCGGTGATCCTCCGGTGATCACCGGCGTCTGGAGGCTTGATGAGCCGGTGGGACTTCTGGATCGACCGCGGCGGCACGTTCACCGACGTCGTCGCGCGGCAGCCGGACGGCAGGCTCGCCGCGTGCAAGCTGCTGTCGGAGGACCCCGGGCGCTACGACGACGCGGTCATCGAGGGAATCAGGCGGCTGCTCGGGGTGCGGGCCGGTGAGCCCGTCCCCGCCGACCGGATCGGCGCGGTCCGGCTGGGCACGACGGTCGCGACGAACGCGCTGCTCGAACGCACGGGCGAGCCGACCGTGCTCGTCATCACCACGGGCTTCGCCGACGCGCTCCGGATCGCCTACCAGAACCGGCCGCGTATCTTCGACCTCGAGATCGTCCTGCCGCAACCGCTCTACACAAGGGTGATCGAGGCCGGCGAGCGGATCGGGGCCCACGGTGAGGTCGTCGCCGAACTCGACGAGGCCGCGCTGACCCGCGACCTTCGCCGCGCCCACGCCGAGGGCTTCCGCTCGGTCGCGGTGGTGTGCCTGCACGGCTACCGCTACCCGGCGCACGAGCTGCGGATCGGTGACATCGCCGGCGGCATCGGTTTCGCGCAGGTGTCGCGGTCGCACCAGACGAGCCCGCTGATGAAGCTGGTGCCGCGCGGCGACACCACGGTCGTGGACGCCTACCTGTCCCCCATCATCGCCAGGTACGTGGACCGGGTGGCCAGCGAGCTTGGCGGAGTCCGGCTGCTCTTCATGCAGTCCAACGGCGGCCTGGCCGACGCGCGGACCTTCCGGGGCAAGGATTCGATCCTCTCGGGGCCGGCCGGCGGCATCGTCGGTATGGCGCGCACCTCGGCGGCGGCCGGCTTTCGCCGGGTGATCGGTTTCGACATGGGCGGCACCTCGACCGATGTCTCCCACTACGCCGGGGAGTTCGAGCGGCAGTACGAGACCGAGGTGGCCGGGGTCCGGATGCGGGCGCCGATGCTGAGCATCCACACCGTCGCCGCGGGCGGCGGGTCGATCCTGCACTTCGACGGCAGCAGGTACCGGGTGGGGCCGGACTCGGCGGGCGCGAACCCAGGCCCGGCCGCCTACCGGCGCGGCGGGCCGCTCACCGTCACCGACGCGAACATCATGCTCGGCCGCGTCCAGCCGGCCTACTTCCCCAGCGTCTTCGGTGACGGCGGTGATCAGCCCCTCGACCGCGACACCGTGCGCGAGCGCTTCGCCGCCCTCGCGGAACGGATCGGGGCGGCGACCGGCGACCGGCGCGGCCCGGAGGAGGTGGCGGCCGGGTTCCTGGAGATCGCGGTGGCGAACATGGCGAACGCGATCAAGAAGATATCGGTGCAGCGCGGTTACGACGTCACCAGGTACGTGCTCGCGACGTTCGGCGGTGCGGGCGGGCAGCACGCGTGCGCGGTCGCCGACGTGCTCGGCATGACGACGGTGCTCGCCCACCCGCTGGCCGGGGTGCTTTCCGCGTACGGCATGGGGCTCGCGGACGTCATCGCGATGCGCGAGTCCGCCGTGGAGGCGCCGCTTTCCGCGAATCTGCTGCCGGAACTCGAGCGGGTGGCGGCGACCCTCGAAGCGGACGCGCGCGGCGAACTGAGGAGCGTGGGTGTTACCGCCGACGGCGGCGGCTGCATCCGCCGGGCCCACCTGAGGTACGAGGGCACCGACACCGCACTGCCCGTCGCTATGGGCCAGGTGGCCGGCATGACCAGCGTGCTCATCCACCCGCTGGCCGGGGTGCTGTCGGCACTCGGGCTCGGCCTGGCCGACGTGACCGCCGTGCGGGAGAAGGCCGTGGAGGCGCCGCTCGGCGAGGCCGTGCTGCCCGAACTCGTCGCGACCTGCGACGGCC
>DATFVJ010000314.1:0-8455 GCA_035260365.1 Streptosporangiaceae bacterium | reverse complement strand
GTCGTTCTGGAAGTTGCGCAGGCTGCTGTTGAAGCCGGCCGGGTCGATGTAGTTGTTCATGTACAGGCGCTTGAGGTTCTGCTGGATCGTCGAGTGCCGGACCTCGTCGATCATCTGGATCGCCTGGCCGTTGTGCAGCTCCGGGTTGGGCACGGTACGGAACAGCAGCGGCATCGCCCGCGCCGCCGAGATCTCGGGCAGCGGGATGATGCTCAGGAACAGCTTCTGCCACTCCATCCAGCGCTCCTGCACCTGGCGGAACATGTTGCCCCGGATGGCGCCGTCGGACGCTCCGTAGACGCGGTGGTCCTTCTCCTCCTGCATGGGGAAGTACGAGCGAAGGACCTGCTTGAGCGGATCCTTCTTCTGCGCCTTTCTGAAGGAGTAGTCGGTTCCGTACTGTGCTACCGGCTCGTGGTACATCGGTTCCCAGGACAGCTCCTGGATCTTCTGGTGGGCCTTGGCCACACTTTGGCGACTCATAGTCACCCCTTGCCCTTCATTCGGGTCGGCTGAGACGGTCTGCTTGTGGTCATGATCATCTTTCGGGAGCCGACGCCGCACGTCGCCGGCGAGCGCGCCACCCCGGTACGCCCGAAACCCTCATGTACCTGAATCAGAACCCAAAGCGCCACGTCGTGCGCTCTCAACATGAGACAGTGGGCGCGTACCGCTGCCCGGTTCCGGGCGGCTGGGACGTAAATCGTCACTCTTCGCCGAATACGGCGGTCCGGATTTCGGCGAGTTGCTGCCGGACATCCTGAAACACCTGATGGTTACCCTCCGGCGCCGGCTCGATGCCGAGGCACCGGAGCAGCTCCGCGGCAGGCGCGCCCGGATCGCCGCAGCCGCCGAGGATGGGATGCAGGCCCTGGTCGGCCAAGTGATGGAACACCAGATTGACGATGCTCCAGGGGTTGTAGGTCTCGTCCCGCGGCTCGTCCGGGCGGTCCATCAGGCACCTCCTCGCGGTTGCCGGGTCGCCTGCCCGCAGCAACAGTCAGCCGGTCACCCTGAGCGGATACCGGCTCACCTGTCGGCATCAAATGCCGCCCGGCTCGTCATTGGGGTCTCAACATGAGACAGATATCGAGTACGTCACGTCTAACCTGGGGAGATAGACAGAAACCTCGACGCAACCTCGCCGCGATCGGCGGCCCTAACCGGACTGCGGGAGCGGTACAGGGAGGCGCCATGACGGCTACAGCAACGCCGCAACCAGACCTGACCGACAGCCCGATGCTGGCCGACGTCCGTGAGCGGTTCCTCAACGCGGAGCCGATCGAGCCGAGCCGGGTACGTGACACGATCCTGGCGTCGTGGTGGCGCTCGCGGCAGTGGAACGTCGCCGCGGACCACATCGACCTGACCTACGTCCGCGACCCCGACCTCGACACTCCGCTGACCCGCAACGCCCTGCCGGTGCTGAAGCACCTGCGCGAGCATCTGGAGGGCCAGCCGATCAGTGTCATCCTCACCGACGCGGCCGGCGTGGTCCTTTCCCGGCTGACGGCCGACCACGATCTCGAGCGGCACCTGGACGGCGTACAGCTCGTTCCCGGTTTCAGCTACTCGGAAGAGTCCGTGGGCACCAACGGGATCGGCACGGCGCTCGAGGGCGGCCGGCCGATGCACGTGTTCGGCCACGAGCACTACGCGGAGCACCTGGAGGATCTCGCCTGCGCGGCGGTTCCGATCCACGACCCGATCTCCGGCAAGACCCTCGGCGCGGTGGACCTGACCTGCTGGCGGAAGAACGCCGACCCGCTGCTGGTCGCGCTGGCCAAGAGCACCGCCGACCAGATCACGCAGGCACTGCTCACCGACAGCAGCGCGCGGGACTTCGAGCTGCTGCAGGAGTATCTGCGCGCGTGCAGGCGCACCCCGGGAATCGTGCTCGCGCTGAACAACGACATGGTGATGATGAACGAGTACGCCCGGCGGGTCCTCGACCCTGGCGACCAGGTCGTGCTGATCGGGCAGGCGGCCGATGCGCTGGCGAGCCGCCAGACCGGCGCGATCGTGGTCGAGCTGCCCACCGGCGTCAGCGCCCGGATGTTCTGCCGACCGATGCACGGCGAAGGCCAGGTCGCGGGCGGAGTCGTGCACGTCAAGCTGATCGAGCCGGACCGCCGGCCGGCCGCGGAGACCACCACCCCACTGGCGCGGGTATTCCTGCCCGGCCTGGTCGGTTCCGGGCCGCTGTGGCTGCGCGGGTGCCATCAGGTGGACGCGGTCTACGCGTCGGCCGAGTGGCTCGCGCTCGAGGGCGAACCAGGAGTCGGCAAGCTGGCCCTGGTCAGGGCGGTGCAGCAGCAACGCAATCCGGCTCGCCGCTTCCACGTGCTCGACGCCGCGGACGCGGGCGACCACGGCTGGCTGGCGCGGGCGCGCCGCGAGCTGCTCGAAGGCGAAGGCGACCTGGTGATCAGGCACGTCGACCGGCTCAACCCGAGGCGGCTGCAATCCCTGTCGGCGGCGCTGGAGCTCGCCGCGGCCAGGAAGCCCGCGCGGTGGGTCGCAGTCACCGTGAAGAAAGGGCTGGTCAGCGAGGAGCTGGCCGAGCTGCTGCGGTTCTTCCCGAGCACGGTGGAAATCTCACCGCTCCGCCACCACATCGAGGACCTGAACGAGCTTGTGCCGTTCTTCCTGGCCAAGCTCAACCAGCACGGCCGGCTGGTCTGTTCACCCGAGGCGATGCAGCTTCTGCTCCGGTCGAGCTGGCCGGGCAACACCGAACAGCTCTGGCAGGTGATCAAGCAGGTCGTACAGCACCGGCGTACCGGGTCGATCCAGCCGCACGACCTGCCGCCCGAATGCTGGACGGTGAGCCGCCGGCTGCTGAGCCCGCTCGAGTCGATGGAGCGCGACGCGATCGTGCAGAGCCTGCTCGACCACGAGGGCAACAAGGTCAAGGCGGCCGAGTCGCTCGGGATGTCCCGGGCCACGATCTACCGCAAGATCCACGAATACGGGATCGTGACGCCGGTGACCTGAGCGGTCAGCGGGGGGTTCCGTGGGGTGGAGCCCCCGGGTTGGCAGAGCCCCCTATATCCCGAACGGCTGCGCCCGGTGTCACCTGCCATTCAGGTGTCACGTGCCACGCGGGAACCAGGGCGGCGCGAGTCATGCCCGTCGCGGGGTCAGGCCAGGACCGGGAGGATCTCGCGGCCGTAGGCGTCGAGGGTCGGCCGTGCCTGGTCGTGCATCAGGTAGAGGGCGAACTGGGCGACGCCCATCTCTTGCAGTTCGCGCAGCCGCTCGACGTGCGCGCTGGCCGGCCCGAGCAGGCAGAAGCGGTCGACTATCGCGTCGGGCACGAAGTCGGTGGACGGGTTGCCGGCGCGGCCGTGGTGGGAGTAGTCGTAGCCTTCGCGGCCCTTGATGTAGTCGGTGAGCGCGTGCGGCACCACGCCGCTGTCGCCGTAGCGCGCGACCAGGTCCGCGACGTGGTTGCCGACCATGCCGCCGAACCAGCGCAGCTGGTCTCGCTGGTGGGCCAGGTCGGTGCCGACGTACGCGGGCGCGGCGACGCACATGGTGATCCGGGCTGGGTCACGGCCGGCGGCGAGCGCGGCCTCGCGGACCGACCCGATCGTCCACCGCGCGATGTCCGGGTCGGCGGTCTGCAGGATGAAGCCGTCCGCCTGCTCGCCGACCAGGCGCAGCGCCTTCGGCCCGTAGGCCGCCATCCAGATCTCCAGCCGGCCGTCGCGCACCCAGGGGATGCGGATGGCGGTGCCGTGGTGGGTAACCTCACGGCCCTCGGCCAGTTCCTTGATCACATGCATCGCCTCGGCCATCGTGGCGAGCGAAGCCGGCCGCTGGCCGATCACCCGCCGCGCCGAGTCGCCGCGGCCGAACCCGCACACCGTCCGGTTGCCGAACATGTCGTTCAGCGTGGCGAACAGCGACGCGGTCACCGACCAGTCCCTCGTTCCCGGGTTGGTCACCATCGGCCCCACCGTGAGCAGGGACGTCGCGGAAAGGATCTGCGAGTAGATGACGAAGGGCTCCTGCCACAGCACGTGCGAGTCGAAGGTCCAGCCGTAACGGAAACCCAGGTCCTCGGCCGCGCGCATCGCGGCGACCACCGCGCTCGCGGGCGGATCGGTCTGCAGGACAACGCCGAATTCCATGCTCACCCTCCCCCGTGTCCACGGTTCATGCCGGATACTCCCCACTCGGCCGCGTCACCGGCCACTCACATCAGGTAGTCGGACAGCCGCCGTTCGAGGAAACGGCCGTGCCCGGCCGCGCCCGCGTACTCGCCCCCGTCGATCACGGCCCGCCCGCGGGACAGCACGGTGTCCACCTTCCCGGTGATCTCGAAACCCTCGTACGCCGAGTAGTCCACGTTCATGTGGTGGGTCCGCGCGGACAGCGTCTGCCGCGCCCGCGGGTCGTAGATCACGATATCCGCGTCCGCGCCCGGCGCGATCGTCCCCTTGCGCGGGTAGAGCCCGAACATCCGGGCCGGCGTCGTGGACGCGACCTCGACCCAGCGGGCCAGTGACATTTCACCCGCCACCACGCCCTGGTGCAGGAGATCCATCCGGTGCTCCACACCAGGTATCCCGTTGGGAATCTTGGAGAAGTCCCCGCGGCCCATCTCTTTCTGTTCGGCGAAGCAGAACGGGCAGTGGTCGGTGGACACCACGGACAGGTCGTTGGTGCGCAGGCCGCGCCACAGGGACGCCTGATGCTCCTTTGGCCGCAGCGGCGGCGAGGCGACGTATTTGGCGCCCTCGAAATCCGGCCTGGCGAGGTCGTCGAGCGAAAGGTACAGGTACTGCGGGCACGTCTCCGCGAACACGTTCTGCCCGGCGTCCCTGGCCCCGGTGACCGCGTCGAGCGCGGGCGCCGACGACAGGTGCACGATGTACAGCGGCGCGCCCGTCACCTTCGCGAGCGTGATGGCGCGCGCCGTGGCCTCGCCCTCGAGCTCCGGCGGCCTGGTCAGGCCGTGCTGCACCGGCTCGGTCTTGCCCTCCGCGAGCGCGCGCGCGACAAGCTGGTCGATGGCGATGCCGTTCTCCGCGTGCATCATGATCGTGGCGCCGGTCTCCGCGGCCTGGCGCATCGCGAGCAGGATCTCGCCGTCGGTGGCGTAGAAGACGCCGGGGTAGGCCATGAACATCTTGAAGCTGTTCACGCCCGCGTCCATGCACGACCCCATCTCCTTCAGCGTGGTCTCGTTGACGTCGGAGACGATCATGTGGAAGCCGTAGTCGATGGCGCAGTTGCCGTCCGCCTTGGCGTGCCACCGGTCCAGCGTGGCGAGCAGCGAGGTCCCCTTGGCCTGCACGGCGAAATCGATGATGGTGGTGGTGCCGCCCCACGCGGCGGCCCGGGTGCCCGTCTCGAAGGTGTCCGCGGAGAACGTGCCGCCGAAGGGCATCTCCATGTGCGTGTGCACGTCGATCCCGCCGGGCAGCACGTATTTGCCCGCCGCGTTGATCACTTGGTCCACGTCGGCGGGCCAGGCGTCGGCGACGTCGGTTCCCGGCGCCGCGAGCGCGATGATCCGCTCGCCGCCGGTGAGCACGTCCGCTGCCACCGCCCCGCTCGCCGTGATGACCGTGCCGCCCTTGATCAGGATCCGCATCGTCTGCTCCTGCTGTGCTATGACCGTTCCGTTAGGGCTTGACCAGGGGTTCGTAGGCGTCCGGGCGCCGGTCGCGGTAGAACTGCCACAGGTCGCGAACCTCGATGAGCTTGTCCATGTCCAGGTCGCGCACCACGACCTCGGGCTCGGTGTCCGAGGCCGCGCCGCCGACAAGCTGACCGCGCGGGTCCACGAAGTACGACTGGCCGTAGAAGTCGTTGTCCCCGAGCGGTTCCACGCCGACCCGGTTGATCGCGCCGACGTAGTACTCGTTCGCGACCGCCGCCGCGGGCTGCTCGAGCCGCCACAGGTACTGCGACAGCCCGCGGCTCGTCGCCGACGGGTTGAACACGATCCGCGCGCCCGCCAGGCCGAGCGCGCGCCAGCCCTCGGGGAAGTGCCTGTCGTAGCAGATATAGACGCCGATCCGGCCGACCGCCGTGTCGAACACCGGATAGCCGACGTTGCCCGGCCGGAAGTAGAACTTCTCCCAGAACCCCTTGACCTGGGGCAGGTGCGTCTTGCGGTACTTCCCGAGGTAACTGCCGTCCGCGTCGATCACAGCGGCGGTGTTGTAGTAGATGCCCGGCTGCTCCTCTTCGTACATCGGCGCGATCAGCACGGCCTGATGCTGCCTGGCCACGTCCTGCAGCAGCTTCGTCGTCGGCCCGTCGGGAATCTTCTCCGTGGACGAGTAGTAGTCGGCGTCCTGGACCTGGCAGAAGTACGGGCCGTAGAACAGCTCCTGCAGGCACACCACCTGTGCGCCCTGGGACGCCGCGGACGAGATGGCGTCGACCGCCGATTTGACCATGGAGTCCTTGTCGCCGGTCCAGCTCTGCTGCACCAGTCCTGCCCTGATGATTTCCGCCACTGCCACTCCTCCCACGAAACCCCCGCGTTCACTTGCAGCCTGGCATGTCACGCGCGAGGCCGGCAAGGACCGCGGGCGCAGCCGGGCGCGCGAGCGGCCGCCCGGGCTGACGCCCGGGCGGCCGCTCGGGCGCCCGGTCACCCGTCAGCCGGTCACCCGGTCAGCCCGTCAGCCCGATGGCGAGCGCGCTGCCGAGCGCGGTCTGCGTATGCACGAGGAAACGGCCGGTGCGTGCCGTCCGCACCAGCCCCGCGGCGCGCAGGACGGCCAGGTGCTCGCTGACCGTGCTGACGGGCAGCGCGCACCTGGCCGCCAGACCGGTCGTGGACGCGGGATCCGCGAGCGCGAGCAGCACCGCGGACCTGGTGCGCCCGATGAGGCGCGCGACGTCTTCCGGTGAGGGGGGCGGGGCATGCCACAGCGTCGCGATGCCGCGTGCCGGGTAGCCGATCGTCGGCTGCCACGGCGGCTCGAACATCACGCCAAGGCCCGGCCAGACGAAGACACTGGGCATCAGGACCAGGCCGTGCCGCGTCACGACGCCCTCGCCGTGCGCGCGGATGTCGACGACAAGCTGCCCGGAGTCCCGCCAGCGGATCCGCCGGTCGAGCCCGCCGAGCGCCGGCCCGGTGCCCTCGTCGGCGAGCTGGCGGGCGCGATAGGTGATGTCGGCGTCGAGAACGTCCCGCAGCCGGGGCCACCATGGCTGCACGAGCGCGGATCAGGCGCGCTCGAGCAGGTCGGCGGCCCGGTCGCGGACCTGCTCGGGATCGTCGCCGAGCAGCGCGATCTGCGCGCGCGCCCGCCGCGGGTCCGGGTGGGTCGTGAGCAGGGCGGCGAGCTCGACCGCGACCCGCTCGGCCGGGGTGGCGCGGACCCGCGCGATATCGTCGGTGATCTCGGTGAACGGGCCGTCGGGCGGCGGGGAGAGGAAGTCCGGGTTGTAGGTCGCGTGCGGCAGCAGCGAGAACAGCGGGCCGATGCCAAGCTCGGGCAGGACTTCCCTGACCCGTCGCTGCCACGGCAGGTGGAAGCCCTCACGGCCGGGATGGTTGAGGGTCCGGATCGCGTCGGCCGTCTCGAACAGCGGCGAGATCGCGAAGCGGCACTGCCGCAGCGCGCCCGCGCCGAACGTCAGCACGATGCTCACGGCGGCACCGAATCTGGCCTGCAGGGTGACATCGGCGGCATTGGTTTCGGGTGAGACCGAAATAGTGGCTCAAGGCTAGCCCAGCCGCGAGTGTGGCGGCATGGTCAGTCATCGGCTCGCCCGCCGGCCCGGGCTGCTCCGCGCGGCGCCGGACTTCCGCTGGCTGTGGCTGAGCAGGACCGTCTCGTTCACCGGGGACGGCATCGCCCGCGTCGCGCTCGTTCTGCTCGCCGCGCCCGCCGGCCCGGAGGCGGTGTCGCTGATCCTGCTCGCGAACAGCCTGCCGCGCCTGCTCGGACCGGTCGCGGGCGCCGTCGCGGACCGGGTCGACCAGCGCAGGCTGATGGCCGGCTGCGAACTCGGCCAGGCCGCGATCTACGCCACGGTCGCGGCCGCGCGGCCACACCTGCCCGTCCTGCTGCCGCTCGTCGCCGCCACCGGGCTGCTCGCCACCCTGTTCTCGCCGGCCGGCAAGGGCAGCGTCCCCAAGCTGGTGCCCGCCGACCGGCTCGGCGGCGCCAACGCCCTGCTCGCGAGCGCGTTCAACCTGCAGGTCATCGCCGGGCCTGCCATCGGCGGCGTCCTCGTCGGGTTCGCCGGCACCTCGGCCGCGTTCGCGGCCGACGCGGGCAGTTTCCTGGTTTCGGCGCTGCTGCTGTCGCGGATGCGCCCGCTGCCCGCGGCCGGGGCGCCAGGCACCGGCCTGGCGGCCGACACGATCGCCGGGCTGCGGTACGCGGCCCGCGCCGCCGTGCCGCGCGCGCTGGTACTCGGCACGGTCGTGTTCGTCGCGTTCGCCGCCATGGACAACGTGGCGCTCGTC
>DATFVJ010000313.1:0-4984 GCA_035260365.1 Streptosporangiaceae bacterium | reverse complement strand
CTTCGCCCGGCCCGCCGATCTGCTGCACTAGATGACGGCGGGGCGAACAGGTCGCCAACAACAAGGCTGGAGCGCCGCCGGGGGTGCCGCACCTGTGCGCGGATGGGCCGGTTGTCGCTATCCTCTCCAGGGTCCGCGCGTCGCGCGGGTGCACGTGAGAGCGCGCAGATGCGGACGCGGCGGTCCGGGTTTCCGCCCGGTCCGCTGCGGCCGGCGGGCGCGACCGGCAGCCGGTTGGCAGCGGCCCAGCACGAGAGCGCGGCGTAAGAGGGCAGGATGAGCCAGTGAGCGGAGGCCGGCTGACCAGCCGCGGGCCAGGTGACGGGGGCGAAACCGGCACCGCCGTGCCCGCCCGTCAGGTGGGGCGTGCCCCGTCCGCCGGGGCCGGCCCGGTCGCGGCTGAGTCAGCCGCGGCCGGCTCAGTCGCGCGCGACGAGGCCGGACCGGTTACCTGGTGGCGCAGGCGCCCCATGGGCGGCGCGGTGGCGCACCTGGCTGTCTTGCTCGGCTTCACCACGGCGGGGATCGCGGTCACCTGGCCGCGGGTGACCTATCTGAGCGGACGGCTGCCCAACACCAGGGATCAGGCCAGCTACGTGTGGGACATGTGGTGGATGGCCCGCCAGATCGGGCAGTTCGCGAACCCGTTCACCACCCATCAGATCATCGCGCCGGTCGGCGCGCCGCTCGCCTACCACGCGCTCATGCCGCTCCTCGGCCTGCTCATGATGCCGGTCACGCGCACGGCGGGCGCGGCCTTCGCCGTGAACCTGCTGTCGGTGATCCTGCCGGGGCTGCTGTGCTACGCGATGTACCGCGCGGCCCGGCTTTGGCTGCCGGTGAGCGGCGCGCTCGCGAGCGGCGCCCTGTTCGGACTGTCCTCGATGCTCACCTGGCGCGCCTGGTTCCACCTCAACATCGCCGCCGGGCTGCTGTTCCTGCCGATCGCCCTCGAAGCCGCGGTCCGGCTGCGCCGCCAGCCAAGCCGCCGCCGCGCCGCCGCGCTCGGGCTCGTCCTCGGGCTCTCCCTGCTCGTGGACTCCGAAGGCGCCATCCTCGCCGTCATCGTCACCGCGGTGGCACTCGCGCCCTGGCTCGTGTCGCGCCCCGCGCGCGGACCTGCGAGCCCCGCCAGTGCCGCCGGTACCACCAGTCCCGTCAGTACCGTCAGTACCGTCAGTACCGTCAGTGCTGCCGGTATTGCCCACAAGCTGCGACTGCTGCTTCTCGGCGCCGGTGTCGCCTTGGTCATCGCGAGCCCGCAGATCGCCGCGATGGTGGCGCAGGCGTCGGCCCTCGCGTCCAAACCGGCCACGCTCGCGGACAACTACGTGACCTACGGCGTGGCGTTTCCGCAGATATTCGCGCCCTCGCCGCGGGTCGCCGCGTTCGGCCTGAACGGGCTGGGCACACTCTTCTACCACGGCATCACCACCGAGGGGGTGCCCACCTTCGGCGTCACGCTGACCGCACTCGCCCTGCTCGGCGCGGTGGCCGCCTGGCGGCAGCGCCGCGCCAGGATCTGGCTCCTGCTGTGGGCCGCGGGCGCCCTCCTCGCCCTCGGTCCCGTCCTGTACATCGGTACCAGGCCCTACGCCCCGCTGGCGACGGCGGACCACGGGCACGCGATGTCGCTGCTGCTGCCCTACACCTGGTTCGTCCGGCTGCCGGGGATGTCCGGGTTCCGCGAGGCCAACCGGTTCACCCCGCTCGCACTGATCCCCGCGGTCCTGCTCGCCGGCACCGCGGTGACGTGGATCAAGGCCAGGTTCGCGCCCGCCCTGCTGGTCGTCGCCGCGCTTGCCGCGCTCGAACTCGGCTGGTCCGCCGAAGGCCCCACCGGTGTGATGGCGGCTGGGCGGCCGGCGGTGGACCGGGCGATCGCGGCCGACCATTCCGGGTCGCTCGTCGTCGACGTTCCCCTCGGCTTCCGCAGCGGCACCCTGGAACTCGGGCCCGGTTTCCCCGCCGAGGAACTCGTCCAGGCGCCGCTCGACGGCCACCCACGCGCCGTCGGGTACGTGGCCCGGCTGCCGCAGCAGACGATTACCGCCCTGCGCAGGCACCGCTTCTACGTCGACCTCATGCGCGTGCAGGAGGGCCAGGCCGCCGAGCCCGCGACCATCACCGCCGCGCTCGCCGACGCACGTGCGATGCGCGTGGGCTGGGTGCTCGTATGGCAGCCCATCACCCCGGCGCTCGCGCACTTCCTCGGCCAGACCGGGTTCCGGCCCAGCTACCGGGCGGACGGGGTCACCGTCTACCGCGCGTCAGCGGCCGCCGCGGCCGCGCTCAGATAATCCCGTTCTCTATCGCCTGCGCGATCCACGGGATGACCTCGTCGAGCATGGTGTCGAGCGTGCTTTCCGCCTCGAAGCCGAGCACCTGCCGCGCCTTGTCCGTGCTGGGGATCCGGCGCTGTACGTCGTGCTCGAAGGCGGGGTCGCTGACGTACCTGAAGGGGACATCGGGTCCCTTGATCTTCCGCCAGATCAGTTCGGCCAGTTCGAGGACTGTCGTGCTTGCCGAGGTGGACAGGTTGAAGTCCTCGCCGGCAGCCCGCGGATGCTCCATCGCGGTCACGATGCCGCGGGCCAGGTCCCCGCCGTAGGTGTAGTGCCGCACCTGGGACCCGTCGCCGAGAATGTGCAGCGGGTTCTGTCCCTTCAGCACCTTCTGCACCAGGTCAGGGACCACATGGCTCAAGGCGAGCTTGACGTTTCCTGACAGCACCTCGACGTCGCCCAGGGCGCGCCCCTCCCCCACGCCGACGCAGTTGAAGGGCCGGACGATCGTGTAGGGCAGCCCGTACTGCTCATGGGCGGCCCGGGCGAAATATTCCACCGCGAGCTTCTGGAAACCGTACGACGACATCGGCGGCGCGATCTGCCGCTCCTGCCCCTCGACCGATGGCCAGCTCGCCGCCGACTCGAAGACCATCGACGAACTCAGGTAGGTGACCTTGCGCAGCTTGCCCGCCCGGTGCGCCGCGATCGCCGCGTCGCACGTCGACGCGATGATCCGCTCGTTGGTGGCGAGCAGATCGTAGGCATAGGCGTGGAAGTACGAGATCCCGCCGATCATGGCGGCACCGGCGATGAGCTGATCGGCGTCGGCCGCGAGGTCCCGCATCAGGCCGGTGTCGCGCGCGTCACCCTCGACAAGCTCGTAGTGCGGATGGTCGTCATAGGACTTGCTGACCTTGCCGTACTTGGAGAAGTTGTCAAGCCCGACGACCGAATGCCCGCGCCGCAAGAGCTCTTCGACGACGTATCCGCCGATGAACCCGGACGAACCGGTCACCAGTACGCGTTGCTCACTCATCAGCCATCCCGTTATGTCGTACACTAACGCGCCGTAGTTTCTCCACGGTCAGCCGCCGGCCGAACGCGAAGAAGTACCAGTGCAGGTAGTGGGGGATCCATTTCAGAATCTGGAAGCTGGACGTGCCCTGCTGGCGGTCCAGCCAGATGGTGGGAATCTCGGCGACCGGCCGCCGCAGCCGGGTGGCCTTCGCCGTAAGCTCGAGACCCATCTCGAATGCCCTACCGCTGTCGATCCCCACGTCGCGTACGAACGCCCGGTCGTAGGCCTTGAAGCTGTTCGTCGCGTCCCTGGTCCCCACGCCGGCGAACCAGTGCAGCGTGCGGCCCGCCCAGCGGGACAGGATGCCCTTGATCTTCGGGCCGCCGACCTGCTGGCCACCGGGCATGTACCGGGACGCGGCGGCCACGACGACGCCCCGTTCGACGAGGTAGACAAGTTCGTCGACCTGGCGCGGGTCGTCGCTGCCGTCGGCCATGGTGACCACGACCACGGGCGCGTCCGCGTGATCGAAGCCGTACCTGATCGCGGGAGCCGGCCCCCGGCCGTACTTGTTGAGCGTGGGGCGCACCCGCGGGTCCTTGTCCGAGTACGCCTCGACGTACGACCGGGTGATATCGGTCTCGGCGTCGTAGACGACGAGCACTTCGCACGGCAGGCGTACCGACTCGAGCAGCCGGTCAAGGAACCGGACGATCGCCTCGCCCTCGTTGTACGCGGGCACGACGATCGAGACACGCGGGTTCTCCCGCCGCAGGTCACTCTCGATCACACGCGGACCCCTTGGCCCCGCAGGTTCCAGATGTCGATGACGGGCTTGTCCGTCTTGAGGTCCGCGTACTCACGGTGCGGGGTGGCGATCAGCAACAGGTCGGCCTGGGCGAGCACCGTTTCCAGCGACACGAGAGCAGGATCGGTGCGTACGTGCGGATCGGTGCAAAGGACACCGCCGGCTTTGAACTGCAGGACGCGCCGCAGCTTGTACGACAGGCTCGACCGGGTGTCGTCGCTGCCCGCCTTGAAGGACATGCCGAGAATGCCCACCGTCAGCGAGGCAAGGTCGTAGCGCTGTTCGAGCCTGTTGACGACGTAGAGCGGCAACCCCTCGTTGACCAGCATCGCGGAGTTGCCCAAGGTGAAGTTGTTGTTATTGAAGGCGGCGAGTTGCATCGTGTCCTTGAACAGGCACGGGCCGGCCGCGAAACCGGCCGCGGGCAGGTCGGCCGCCCGGGGGTAGTCCTCGATGATCGCGGCGCGAATCCGCTCGAAGTCCAGGTCGCAGTCGTTGGCGATCAAGAAGAACTGGTTGGCGGTCGCGAACTTGATGTACCGCCAGGCGTTGGTGAAGAGCTTCGCGAGCTCGGCTTCCGTCGGCTTGAGGTGGACAATGTCGTCGGTCAGCAGGCGGAACAGCCGCTCGGCTCGCTCCGCCGCGGCCGGGCTCGCCGCCCCGACGATCTGCGGCAGGGTGAACAGCTCGATCATCGCCTTGCCCTCGGCGATCCGTTCCGGGCAGAACGCGACCTCCATCTGCAGCCCCAGCCCGGCCAGCATCTTTTCCACCAGCGCCGTTACCCCAGGGAACACCGTGCTGCGCAGGATAAGGAGTTGGCCATCGTGCAGGTAGCCGGCGCATCCGCTGAGGGCCTTGGTAATGGCG
>DATFVJ010000312.1:0-16290 GCA_035260365.1 Streptosporangiaceae bacterium | reverse complement strand
CGCCGCCAGCCGCGCGAGTCCCACCTGCGGCAGCGCGGCTGCCACCGCTGGCGGCCGCGGCGCCGCGCGCTCGACCTGCCGCGGCGCCACCCGACGGCGGTTCAGCCGTGACACGGCCGCGCCCGGCCCCACCGCGCCCCGCCCCGCCGCCCTGGGCCCCACCGCCCTTGGCGCCTCCGATGATCAGTTGTGGTGCGGGTGGCTGCCCTGGCGCGTCAACCGGCGTCTCCTCGACAATCGGGTTGTCCTGGACCTCGACCTTGAGGTTGAAGAGGTAGCCGACCGATTCCTCGCGGATGGCGTCGAGCATCGCGTTGAACATCTCGAACCCCTCCCGCTGATACTCGATCAACGGGTCGCGCTGCGAATACGCGCGCAGGCCGATGCCTTCGTGGAGGTAGTCCATCTCGTACAGGTGGTCTTGCCACTTCCGGTCGAGCACGGAGAGCACCACCTGGCGTTCGAGCTCGCGCATCACGTCAGGAGTCACCTCCTCCTCACGCCGGTCGTACGCCTCCTGGGCGTCGCGCTTAATCTGCTCGGTGATGAACTCGCCGGTCAGCCCGGCGCGCTCGCCGCCTGCCTCCTCGATCAGCTCGTCCCGGGTGATCCGTATCGGGTACAACTGGCGGAACGCCTGCCAGAGCTTGTCGAGGTCCCACTCCTCGGGGAAGCCCTCGCTCGTCGCACCGGCGACGTAGCCCTCGACCACCTCGTCGATCATCTTGCGGACCTGTTCGTGCAGGTCAGCGCCCTCAAGCACCTGATGGCGCTCAGCGTAGATGACTTGGCGCTGGCGGTTGAGCACCTCGTCGTACTTCAGCACGTCCTTGCGGATCTCGAAGTTCTGCTGCTCCACCTGGTGCTGCGCCGACCTGATCGCATTGGTGACGATCTTCGACTCGATCGGTACGTCCTCGGCGAGCTTGAGCGTCGACATGATCGACTCCACCCGGGCGGAGTTGAACATCCGCATCAGGTCGTCTTCCAGCGACAGGTAGAACCGCGACTCGCCGGGGTCGCCCTGCCGGCCGGACCGCCCACGTAGCTGGTTGTCGATCCGCCGGGATTCGTGCCGCTCCGTGCCGAGCACGTACAGACCGCCCGCGGCAACGACCTGCTCATGCTCCTCGGCGACCGCACGGCGTGCCTTCTCCAGCGCCTCCGGCCAGGCCGCCTCGTAGTCCTCGCGCGTCTCGAGCGGCGACAGGCCACGCTGATGCAGTTCGAGATCGGCCATGAACTCGGGGTTGCCGCCGAGCATGATGTCGGTGCCCCGGCCCGCCATGTTCGTTGCGACCGTGACCCCGCCGAGGCGGCCCGCCTGTGCGACGATCGCCGCCTCACGCTCGTGGTGCTTGGCGTTGAGCACCTCGTGCGGAATACCGCTCCGCTTCAGCATCTGCGACAGGATCTCGGACTTCGCCACGCTCACCGTGCCGACGAGGATCGGCTGGCCGTTTTGGTACCGCTCGGCAATGTCGTCGACGCACGCGTTGAACTTGGCTTGCGCGGTCCGGTAGATGACGTCGGAGACGTCCGCACGAATCATCGGCATGTTGGTCGGGATCGGGACGACCCCGAGCTTGTAGATCTGGTGGAACTCGTTCGCCTCGGTCATCGCCGTTCCGGTCATACCGGCCAGCTTGTCGTACAACCGGAAATAGTTCTGCAGCGTGATCGTCGCCAGCGTCTGGTTCTCTTCTTTGATCTGCACGGACTCTTTGGCCTCGATGGCCTGATGCATGCCCTCGTTGTATCGGCGGCCGTGCAGGATCCGGCCGGTGAATTCGTCGACGATCAGGACTTCGCCGTTCATCACGACGTAGTCCTTGTCGCGCTTGAACAGCTCCTTCGCCTTGAGCGCGTTGTTGAGGTAGCCGACAAGCGGCGTGTTCACCGCCTCGTACAGGTTTTCGATGCCGAGCCAGTCCTCGACCTTCTCCACGCCGGATTCGAGAATCCCGACCGTCCGCTTCTTCTCGTCGACCTCGTAGTCGCCCGCGCCGTCCTCACCGCGGCGCAGCCGGGGAGCGATCTTGGCGAACTCCACGTACCAGCGCGCGCTCTGCTCGGCTGGGCCGCTGATGATCAGCGGTGTGCGCGCCTCGTCGACGAGGATCGAGTCCACCTCGTCCACGATCGCGAAGTTGTGCCCGCGCTGTACGCATTCAGCGAGGCTCCAGGCCATGTTGTCGCGCAGGTAGTCGAAGCCGAACTCGTTGTTGGTCCCGTAGGTGATGTCGGCGTCGTACGCCTTGTGCTTGTCCTCCGGGCTCATCTGGGCGACGATGACGCCGACGTCAAGGCCGAGGAACCGGTGGACCCGCCCCATCCACTCGGCATCGCGCCTGGCCAGGTAGTCGTTGACCGTGACGACGTGGACGCCGTTGCCTGACAATGCGTTGAGGTAGGCAGGCAGGGTCGACACGAGCGTCTTGCCCTCACCGGTTTTCATCTCGGCGATGTTCCCGAAGTGCAGGGCCGCGCCGCCCATCAACTGCACGTCGAAATGGCGCTGGCCCAGCGTGCGCCGGGCCGCTTCGCGCACCGTGGCGAAGGCCTCGGGCAGCAGGTCGTCGAGGGACTCACCGTCGGCGTGGCGCTCCTTGTACTCGTCGGTGAGCGCCCGAAGTTCGGCGTCGCTCTTCGAGACGAAGTCGTCTTCGATCGAGTTGACCTGGTTGGCGATGCGCCTGAGCCTGCGCAGGATCTTGCCCTCGCCCGCGCGCAGGACCTTATCGATGATGGCTGGCACTTCTCGTCGCGCTCCTCGCGGATTATCTGACCTCTCCTGGCAACCACACCATCGCCGGCACCCCACACCGGCCGCTGGCGCGCGATGCCACGGCACTCGAAATCATCGTAGGCGACCCTCGCGCCAAAACGGAGCTTCCTACGATGGGGGGCGGGAGTTTGCTTCGCGAACGCACCGACCACAATGATGGGAGCCGCAGGACGAGAGGAGTCGCGCGCATGGCCGACCAGGCGTCATCAGACGGTGTTGCGGTGGCCGGGGAGGGTCATCTCGCCGGACCCACGGCCGCGGACAGCGCCGCGCTCGCCGCGGCCACTGGGGCCGCCCCTGAGCATCAGGGACACCACGGCAGGCCCGTCTCATGGGTCGCAGTCACCATCATCGTCGTGGGGTTCCTCATCGGCGGAGCCGGGCTGATGTTCGGGCCGACGTGGTGGCTTTTCTGGGTGGGCACGGGCTTCGTCGCGCTCGGCGGCATCCTGGCGCTCGGTACCGGGATCTTCAACGACTGGTACTGATACCGCGTTGATGCAGATGCCCAGCCGGTCCCACGCCCAGCCGGTCCCACGCCCAGCCGGTCCCACGCCCAGCCGGTCCCACGCCCAGCCGCTCCCACGCCCAGCCGGTCCCACGCCCAGCCGGTCCCACGCCCAGCCGGCCCCACGCCCAGGCGATGATCATCGCGACCTGCGCGCCTGACGGCGTCGACGGAAGTGTCAGACCTTCCGGCTACCATCTGAGGGCGTGACCGGATCCACGCCCGGCAGTACATGGCCTGCGCCCAAGCTCACCCTCTCCCCCGACGATGTACGTAAGATCACCCTGCGTGCGCAGGGATTCCTCGGCGTGGCCGGGCGCCACGGCGGTGTCGCGGGCATGGTGCGCCGGATCGGCGCGGTGCAGTTGGACACGATCAGCGTGCTTGCCCGGTCGCACGAGCTTGTCGCGTACGCGCGCCTGGGCGCGGTCGGCCGGGACCGGATCGAACGCGCCTACTGGCATCCGCGCCGGCCGGCCGCCTTCGAGTACTGGTCGCACGCGGCATGCATCCTGCCGATCGAGGAATGGCCCTACTACTCCTTCCGCAGGCGCTCGTTCCGCTCGCGCGGCCTGCGCTGGCATGACGTACCCGAACGTGCCTGCAAGGAGGTGCTGTCGCGGCTGCGAGCGGAGGGCCCGCTGACCGCCACTCAGCTAGGCGGAGCCAAAGCCGGTGGACCGTGGTGGGACTGGTCCGACGTCAAAATAGCGGTCGAGTGGCTGCTCGACATCGGTGAGGTGGTCTGCGTCCGGCGATCGGGCTGGCGCCGGGTTTACGACCTGCCGGAACGGATCGTTCCCGCGGACCTCCTGGCCAACGAGCCCACGGACGGGGAGTGCGTGACTCATCTCGCGGGTGTCGCGGCGCGGGCGCTTGGCGTCGTCACGCGAGCGGACCTCGTCGACTACCACCGGCTACGCAACTTCGCAAAGCCCCGCGAAGGCCGTGCCGACCTCGCTGACTACGGCGCCGAGGGCGCAGGGCTTGTCCCGGTCGCGATCGACGGGCCACGGCCGCTTGCTGCCTGGGCCGATCCAGCCGCCCTCGCCGAACCACCGCGGGGACGCCACCGCACCACGCTGCTCTCGCCGTTCGATTCACTCATCTGGGACCGCAAGCGTACGCAGCGAATGTTCGGTTTCGATCACAGCCTGGAAGCGTATGTGCCGAAGGCCAAACGCGTACATGGCTACTTCGCGATGCCATTGCTGGCCGGCGGGCGCCTCGTCGGCCGGGTGGATCCCGGGCGCAACGGCCAGACACTGGTGGCCCGCTACGTCTCGCTCGACGGGGCCGCCGCCATCACACCCATGGCCGGGGCGCTGCGCGAAGCCGCCGAATGGGTCGGATGTTCCGGTATCCAGGTGGGTCACGTTAACCCCCCGAACTATGCCGAACGGCTGCGCGAGGCTCTCACCTGAGAGCCCTGCCACCAAGCCGGACCGCCCAGCGTGACCACACCTGCGCGGTCAGCTGAGTTCGATGAGTTTTTCCCGCACGGCGACCATCACGGCTTCCATCCGCGAGTGGATCTGGAGCTTCTCCAGGATGTTTCGCACGTGGTTCTTCACCGTGTTCTCTGAGATGAAGAGTTCCCTGCCGATGTCGCGGTTGCTCGAGCCCTTGGCGACGAGCTTGAGCACCTCCATCTCCCTGTCGGTGAGCTTGGGCGCCGGGACCTGCTCGGCGCGCTCCTCACCTTCGCGCCTGGCGAGTGTGGCGAACTCGGTGATGAGCTTCGCGGCCATCGAGGGATTGATGAGGGACTGGCCGCCGTGCACCGAGCGGACCGACTCCGCGACCTCGTCAAGCGGGATGTCCTTGAGCAGATAGCCGCTGGCACCCGCCTTGATCGCGTCGAAGAGGTCCTCCTCCTCGTCGCTGATCGTCAACATCACGATCTTCGCGCTCGGCCCGGCCATCTTCATGGACCGGCAGGCTACGATGCCGCTGCTGCGAGGCATCCGGATGTCCATCAGCACGACGTCGGGCAGCGACTCCGCCGCCCTGGCGACCGCCTCGGCACCGTCGCACGCCTCGCCGACCACCTCGATGTCCTCCTCTTCCTTGAGGACCATCTCAAGGCCGCGGCGGAACAGTGCATGGTCGTCGACGATCAGCACGCGAATCGGCTCCGCGTACCGTCGGCGCCCACGGTTGCCGGGATCTGCGCTCACCGTTCCTCCAGCCTTGTACCAAACCACGGCTACGGGTGGCAGCCGCCCACGGTACCTGTTGGTGGCAGGCAGCCAGCAGCCACCGCCACCATTACCCAAACTCACCCGGCGCGCGCCAGCACCGGGTCCTGCTGTGAACAGACTCTGGCGGAGCCGGTCACGACACGCAAGCGCTGGCGAGCGTTACGTGCACTCCACCCCTCTGCGCGGCGCCCCGAGACTTCGGGCCGGCCGCGACGCGCCCACCGGGTCAGCCCTCCACGAGGCGGATGACACCGTAGTCGTAGCCGCGCCGTCGGTAAACGACGCTGGCATGACCGCACCCGGAGTCGCGGAACAAGAAGAAGTCGTGGCCGACGAGTTCCATCTCGAACAGCGCCTGGTCCAGCGTCATGGGGCCGGCCGGGTGGGACTTCTCCCGCACGACGAGCGGGCCATCCCCCTCCATCTCGATGGGCACAACCGGATCCGCTGCCTCGACATTACCTTCCGCAGCATCCACATCGGCGCCCGCATCGGCGGTCGATCCGTTTGACGTGCCCGACTGCCCGGCCAAGGACGCGAGTGCCTCCGCGTCAGCCGCCATGAGACGTACCGAAGCGTGATCGCAGTTACGCACGTTGCGCCGGTCATTGGCCCGGCGCAGCCGGGACTCGAGCTTGGCGACGGCAAGGTCCAGCGCGGCATACCGGTCGTCGGCCGCCGCCTCCGCCCGGATCGCCGGTCCGCGGTGCGTAATCGTGAGCTCGACACGCTCACGGCGGCCTGCCTGGCGCGGATTGCGTTCCAGGGATATCTCCACATCGATCCGGATCAGCTTCTGATCCAGTTTCTCGATCTTCGAGAGCTTGACGGACGCCTGCTGACGGAACCGCTCAGGTACACCAGTGCGGCGACCTTTGAAGACGATATCCACTCGGGACCCCCTTCCGAGCTACACGAGACGGCAGCACCCGCCCGGCCGACCTGGTCTTCGTCCCCACATCCGCCTGCTGAGGGTCTCGCGGCGTTCCTGTTGCCACTGATGCCCTTCTCCCGGCCCGGAGGATGTCTGATCCGCCGGCGAGGCAGGACTTACTTCTAAGCCGCACCGTGATCGGTCGACGAGAAGTCGCCTTACGTGGGCCGCTTCGCCTGCGGCTGGCATCGGCTTGCCGGAATGAGCGCCCCGCGTGCGGGGTGCCCTGCCCGACGCAACCACGGACCCGGGCGGGTGCCATGTGAGGAACGCTAACTCGCCGGAGACGGAATGTCAGGAGGGATGAGGAGGGATATCGTCGTGATCAATCACACAGGGTTCACGTATTCTCCCCGCAGATCAACCTGGGTAAACCGGCGACCTCCCGGTCGAGGTGCCTGAGCTGCCGGTATCGACGGGCCGCCAGATCGACCCGCTCGGATCCGGCAGTTGCACCAGCGTGCCATCGCTAAGCGCGGCCACAAGCTGGCTGGCTCCGGTCACGGCGCTCGACGCGGCGATCGCGATCGTGCCCGACTCGGTGGCGATCGGCCTGGACTGCCCGCCGTCCACCGGCACCTCATACAGTTCCGAGCTGGAGGGCAGCTTGGTCAAGGCGATCACGTCACTGGTGTCGTACCAGGTCAGGTCGATGAGCTGACTCGGTATGTCGGTGCCGATGGGCACCGCCTTGCCGATGGCCATCTGGTTGCCGCTGCGCTGGATCGCGGCCAGCCACAGGCCCGTATGTGACCCCGATCCGGCCACCATCGCCACGCGGACACCATCCGGCGCCACCCGCAGCACGGAAATGGGCCCGATGTTGTCTGGCACATTCACCACCACCGGCCGCGCTCCCCGATCCAGCCACCAGACGCGCGCCCGGCGGCCGGCCTCCCCTGACACCCACAGGCCACCCGAACTGTCCCACGACAGCGCCGTGATGCGGGTGGCGGTGAGCTGGCGGGTCAGCGAGCCATTCTGGGTCAGGCCGCCGGTATAGAGCGCACCGGCCGACACGCCGGCCACGCTCAGCTGGTCGGGCGACACCGCGATCTTGGTGAAGGGCGGCTGGCCGGTTCCGGCGGGCCCGGGGACCGCTGTGTCCGGCCGCGACCCAAACAGGGTCGCGACGCGCTGCTTGCCGTCGACGTAGTAGGCGCGTGATCCCGGGGCCGGGACCGGCCCCGCGCACCCATAGCTGTTCTGCAGCGCGGGAGGCTCGCCTGTGGTGCACGACAGGTGCACCGGCGTGCCGTTGATCTCGAACACGACCGACTGCACGGAAGCCGTATCCGGCGGCGAGTACGCGGGAGCGCTCGCGAGCGTCTGGAACAACTGTGCGGCCATCTGTTCGCGCTGCTGCACCCCGGTCGCGGCCACGCGGCCGCCAAGGTTGACGGTCACGGTGCTCCCGGCCACCGACGTGCCGAGCAGGCGGGTACCCGGCGGGAAGGCCGTCCTCGTGCCGGAGGCCAGCCAGCCCTGCGGACCCTGCCCCAGCGCCGCGACGAGATTCGCGACCAGTTGCTGCGACGTTGCCTGCGCGGGCACGAAGACCGGATCCGGCACGAGCACGGACAGCGTGGGATCGAAGAAGAACAGATCGCGCGAGCGGAAGGTCATGCTGACCTCGGTCTTGGAGAACAGCAGGTCAGATGGCGGGTTGACGATGCGCCACTGTCCCTTCACGTGGACCACGGTGAAGTCGGCCTGAGCCTGGTTCACCCCCGGCTCGGCCGCCCGGTACTGCCCATCCGCGCTGATCGTGCCGAGTGCGTTGCCGGTGACCCGGACTGTCACCGCGTTCGCCTGGACGGAGTCCGTCGTCACCATCGGCATGTCCGCCAGCTCGGTCACCGACGACCCCGGCCGCCAGGCCTTCGCGGCCGCGGGCGTGAGGTACTCACGCGCGATCGCGTGGTTGTCGGTGAAGTTCGCGCTCGCGAGCAGGAAACCATAGACGATCGATTCCGGGTCCCAGCCCGGCTGCGGGCCGGACGGGATCACCTGCACGACGACCGCCTGCTGGCCGCCCTTCTGGGCAATCGTGGCCGACGTGACAATGCCGCTGTATGGCACGGCCGCGCAGGCACCTGCCAGTGTGATCGCCAGGGCGGCGGCCGCGGCCGCGAGCACCCGGCCGGCCCTGGTCCGCGCGCCGGGGCGGCCTCGGCGGCCGGGCACAGGCCCCGGGCCGCCTGATCCCCGGTAGCCCGGCCGCGGTTCGCCAGACCTTGGGTCATACGGCACCGGGTCATACGGCACCGGGTTATACGGCACCGGGCGGTCAGCCACCAGCACTCACTTCCCGGTGCGTCAGGTCCGCCTCGAGCACGGCGATCTCCCGGCCGAGCACCGGGCTGGCTGGCCCGGACGGTACCAGCGGGAGCGGAGACCCCCGCAATTCCTGGCCGGCGCAGCGCGGGAGGGTGAGCCGGAAGACCGAGCCCTTTCCCACCTCGCCCCACGCCTGCAGCCAGCCACCGTGCAGGCGCGCGTCCTCCAGCGCGATCGCCAGCCCGAGGCCGGTGCCGCCACTGGTGCGCGCCCTCGCCGGGTCGGCGCGCCAGAAGCGTTCGAACACCATGGTTTCGTCCCCCGGCCGCAGACCCACACCGTAATCGCGGACGGTAATGGCGACCGCATACCGGTCGCTGGCCGCGCTGACGAGCACGTCCTTGCCCTCACCGTGCTCAACCGCATTGACGAGCAGATTGCGCAGAACCCGCTCGACCCGCCGGCCGTCCACGTCGGCAACGCACGGCTCGCCGGGCAACCGCAGCTCGACCCCGCTGCCGCGGCGCTCCGCGATCTGCTGTGAATCCGCCACCGCGCGCAGCACGAGATCGCGCATGTCCACCGGCTCGGTCTCCAGCGTGGCGGCGTTCGCGTCGTACCTGCTGATCTCGAGCAGGTCGACGAGGAGCGCCTCGAATCGCTCGAGCTGGCCCTGCAGCAGCTCGGCCGACCTTGCCTCAGCCTCCCCGAGCTGCTCCTTCACCTCGAACAGCACGTCCGCCGCGATTCTGATCGTGGTCAGCGGCGTGCGCAGCTCGTGCGATACGTCGGACACGAACTGCCGCTGAACCTTGGACAGTTCCTCAAGCTCGGCCAGCTTGCTCTGCAGGCTGGTTGCCATCTGGTTGAACGAGGTGCCGAGCCGGGCGAGGTCATCGGTGCCGTGCACCGGCATGCGTTCCTCCAGGTGCCCACCGGTCAGCCGCTCCGCGGCCTGAGCCGCCTCCCGCAGCGGTATGACCACCCATCGCGTCACCAATGAGGCGATGGCGGCGAGGAGCAGTACGAGCGCGAGTCCCACCCCGGCCAAAGTGCGCTGCAGCAGCTGGAGGGTCTGCTGCTCCTGGTCGAGCGGGAAAAGGTAGTAGAGCTGGTAGTCGCCGAGCGGTGCACCCACGGCCAGCGCGGGAACGGACCCGTGCGCGAGGTGCAGCGTGGTCGGGACGGACTTGAGCAGATTGTCCCGCTGGTTGGCCTGCTCGGTCGACACCTCGCTGATCAGCTGCACAGGAACCCGGCAGCTCCCCTGATGAGTGGCACCGCACCAGGTGAGGAGGTTGGCGGGCTCGGAAGCCAGGAGCGGGGACGGCGCTGTCCGCATCACCACGACGTAGGGATCGCTGACGCTCGCGCGGCCCTGCAGCACGCTGACGAGCTGGCCACCGAACGCCTCCGGGTCGGACGGCGAGGGCGCGGTGTCGATCCGGCCCTGGTTGCGCGCCGTGGCCAGACCGCCGGACAGTTCGGCCTGCGCGGTGAGCTCCTTGTTGCGCAGCAGGCCGGCGCTGATCTGCTGCAGGAGGAAGAAGCCGAGGACGGCGACCACGGCCGCGGAAAGCAGCAGGGTGGTCGCCACGACGCGAAGCTGCAGCGAACGGCGCCAGCGGACGAGGAACTGGATGGTGAGCCGCCGGGCCTTCCTGCGGGCGCGGCGGGCAAGATTGACCGCGCGCCTCGAATAACGAGCCGCGCGTGCCACGGACCGCATTCCTGGCGCCGGCCCCCTCATGACCTTCGTCACCGTGCTTGTGTTGCTTGTTCCGCCATGTCTGCTGTCACTGTGCGGTAATCACGGTCCTTTCCACCGAGGCAGGCGCCATCAGCCTGGCCCGGCCTTGTACCCCACACCACGCACGGTCACCACGATGTCCGGATGCTCGGGATCTTTCTCGATCTTCGCGCGGAGCCGCTGCACGTGCACGTTGACCAACCGGGTGTCGGCGGCGTGCCGGTACCCCCACACCTGCTCGAGCAGCACCTCGCGCGTGAACACCTGCCTGGGCTTGCGCGCGAGCGCGACCAGCAGATCGAATTCGAGTGGCGTGAGGTTGATCGGCTCGCCGTCACGCTTGACCGAGTGCCCGGCAACGTCGATCGAGATGTCGCCGATGTCAAGGACCTCCGGCGCAGGCTCATCGGTCCTGCGCAGCCGCGCGCGTACCCGGGCGATCAGTTCCTTGGGCTTGAACGGCTTGACGATGTAGTCGTCCGCGCCTGACTCCAGGCCGAGCACAACGTCCACGGTGTCGCTCTTGGCCGTGAGCATGACGATCGGCACGCCGGACTCGGCGCGGATCTGGCGGCACACGTCTATCCCGTCCGCGCCGGGCAGCATCAAGTCAAGCAGCACGACATCCGGGCGCGTGTCGCGGAACGCGTCCATCGCCTTGTCACCGTCGGGGACGAACGTTGGCTCAAAGCCCTCACCGCGCAGGACTATGCCGAGCATTTCCGCGAGAGCGGCGTCGTCGTCGACGACAAGCACACGTCCTTTCATGACCTCATCGTTTCACGTCTGGTGATCCTGAACCGCCGTGAACGGCGATCGCCGCGTCCGCGGTGACCGGCCGGTCGCCCGCGGGCAGCACACGAAGGGTATCCGGACTTACGGGTGCAGCCGCAATACCGCATTCGGACACTATTGCGGTCACCAGATCCGGTGGCGTGACATCGAAGGCCGGGTTGTAGGCCGCCGCGCCGGCCGGAGCCACCTGCTGGCCGCCGAACGACGTGACCTCCACCGCGGCGCGCTGCTCCACGTTGATCGCGGCGCCGTCCGGCGTGTCAAGGTCAATCGTGGAGGACGGGGCCACCACCACGAACGGCACGCCGTGCCGCCTGGCCAGCACGGCCAGGCCGTACGTGCCCACCTTGTTGGCCACGCTGCCGTCGGCGGCGATACGGTCCGCGCCAACCAGCACGATGTCCACCTCGCCCCGCGCGAACAGCGAAGCCGCCGCCGCGTCAGGTAGCACGGCGTACGGTATCCCCGCCCGCCCGGCCTCCCACGCCGTCAGCCGGGCCCCCTGCAGCAGCGGCCTGGTCTCGTCCACCCAGAGCATCCGCAGCCGCCGTGCCCGGTGCGCGGCCCGGACGACCGCGAAGGCGGTCCCCTCACCCGCGGAGACAAGGATGCCGGTGTTGCAGTGGGTGAGCACACCGGCGTGCTGCGGCACGAGGGTGAGACCGTGCGCCGCCATCGCGGCACTCGCCGCCGCGTCTTCCATCTCGACCGCCCGCGCCTCCGCGAGCGCGGCGTCCCGCGCGAGCTGCGGATCTGGGCGCGATCCGGCGGTACGAAGAACGCGCTCGTGCGCCGCGAGCGACCGCCTGACCCCCCATGCCAGGTTGACCGCGGTCGGCCGGGCGCCGGTGAGCGCGCCGGCGGCCGCACCCACGTCGTCGCCCAGGTACGCCGCGAGCGCGACGCCGTAGGCGCCTGCCACCCCGAGCATCGGCGCGCCGCGGACCACCAACGCACGTATCGCGGCGACCAGTGCGGGCACATCGCCGCACGTCACCACCGTCATCTCGGCCGGCAGCCGGGTCTGGTCAAGCAGCGCGACGGCGGGCCCTTGCGGCGGATCGACCCAGCGCAGCGTGGGAATCATTTCCACCCAACGAGTGTGCATCATGCCACTCTTCGGGAAAAATCGTGGATTACCGCGCAGCGGGCCGCAGGTCTGCAGGGACCCACCTGGTGCCAGGATGAGCGGTACGCATCGTGCCGACAGTGGGAGCCAGAGATGAGCGACGGACCGGCATCGAACCCGCCGGAACCAGACGGCGGACCGCCGAGGTCCGAGCCGCCGCCCGGTCAGGACACCGGACCGCCCGCCGGTGACGTCCAGCGACCGCCCGGCCCGTGGCCCCCGCCCGGGCAGGACACCAGCCCGTGGCCCCCGCCCGGGCAGGACACCGGCCCGTGGCCCCCGCCCGGGCAGGACACCAGCCGATGGCCGACCCGGCAGGGCAGCGCGCCGTGGCCGCCGCCAGGGGGGCAGGGATGGCCGCCGCCGAATCCGCCTGGATATGGCGCGCCCGGTCACGGAGGGCCCGGTTATGGGGGACCCGGTTACGGCGGATATGGCGCACCCGGCTACCCCGGATACGGCGCGCCGTGGCCACCACCCGCGCCGAAGCCGGGCGTGATCCCGCTCCGCCCGATCGGCCTCGGCGAGATACTCGACGGCTCGATCGCCACGATCCGCCGCAATCCGAAGGCGACCCTCGGGTTCACCGCCGTGGTGATGGCGGTCAGCACTGTCATCTCCACCGTCATCTTGGCCGGCCTGATATCCAGCCTCCAGCGATTCCCCCAGCGTGCTAGCGCGAACCAGCAGTTGACGAGCGCCGACTTCAAACCGTTGCTCGGATGGCTGGCGACCTACGGAGCCGTCAGCCTGCTGCTCGCGCTCGCGGTCAGCGTCATCCTGACCGGGACGCTGACCGCCGTCGTGGCCCACGCCGTGCTCGGCAGGCAGGCCACGCTGAGGCAGGCGTGGCAACAGGCGCGCGGGCGGATCGGCGCCCTGGCCGGACTGACGCTGCTGATACTGGCGATCTTCCTCGGGCTGTGGGCGGTGCTGATCGGCGCGGCTGTGGCCGGTTCTGTGGCCCTCGGCCCCGGTGGTGTCGCCCTGGCCGTACTGTCCTTCATCGCACTGGTTACGGTGACGATCTTCCTCTGGATCAAGATCAGTGTCGCCCCGGCCGCGGTCGTGCTCGAGCGAGCGAGCCCAACGGCGGCTATCGGCCGGTCCTGGCGGCTGACCAGGCAGAGTTTCTGGCGGGTGTTCGGGATCTGGATCGTCGCGTATCTCGTCGTCGTCGTGGCGGGCCTGGTGCTCCAGGTGCCGTTCCGGATCATCGGGGCCATCGTGACGGGCACGAGCGGCCTCGGTTTCGGCACGCCCTCGACGTCGCTGACCGGCGGGAACCTGATCGCATACCTGGTCATCGGCGGCGTCGGCAACCTGGTCGCGGCGACAGTCACGCGCCCGATGATCGCTGGTGTGGCCGCCCTGCTCTACATCGACCTGAGGATGCGGCGCGAGGGCTTGGACATGGCGCTGCAGGCGACGGCCGGTCGCGAACTGGCGGCCGGCGACGAGTTCGCCTCCGTATGGCAGACCCCAGAACCGGGATCGTGGGGCTCCGGCCGAGGCCCCGGCCCGGCACAGGAGCCTGGCCTCTGGGGCCCGGATGCGCGCGGGCCGGATGCGCGCGGGCCGGATGCGCAGGGGCAGGGCGTGCGGGGGGCGGGTGAGGCTGGACCGGTCGCTCCGCCGGATCAGGGTGGCTCGGGGCCCGGCGCGCCGCCGGGTCAGGGCACACCGCCGTGGTGACGGCGCTGCCCGCGAGCACCGCGACCGCGACCCAGCCCGCAAGCACCGCGACCCGGCCCGCAAGCACCGCGACCGCGACCGCACCCGCAAGCACCGCGACCGCGACCAGACCCGATGGTTACCGCGTGGGCGGCCACCCGCTGGGCGGCCCCCCGCTCGTCGGCCGCGGCACCGGTCACGGCCTGGCCCGCAAGGAACTCGCCAAACCCGTCTACCACCAGGGCGTTTCCTTCACTGAGTGGGTCCGCGAAAAGATCATCAATTTCTTCACCAAGCTCATACAGCAGGTGAATTTGACCGTTCCTGGCGGCTGGTGGGCGCTGGTGGTGCTCGGCATCCTGGCGGTGATCATCATCGGCATCGTGCTCGCCCGGCTCGGCCCCGTCTCCCTCGCGCACCGGGCCCGCGGCGGCGCACGTCGCGGCGGGGCCGTGGCGACGGCCCGCGAGCACCGCGATCGGGCGCAGCGGCTCGCGGCAGCGGGCGACTGGTCTGGTGCGATCCGTGAGTCGCTCCGCGCCATCGCCGCAGACCTCGAGGAACGGGCGATCCTGCCGCCGCGCGCGGGACGAACCGCCGACGAACTGGCCATCGAGGCAGGCAGCGTGCTGCCCGCATACGGCGACGGGCTCTGGTCGGCCGCGCGGCTCTTCGACGACGTGTGTTACGGCGGCCGGCCAGGGACCGCCGGCGGGTACGCGCAGCTACGGGACCTCGATGCCGCCGTGCACGAGGCCAGGCCGCTTCCGCTCGCACCGGCCAGCGCCGCCGGAGGTGCGGTGTGACGGTGGCAGGCACGGGGACCGCAGCCGCCGCCGGGCCGTCCGGATCGCGACCCACGTCCCCGGCCGGATCGCGACCCACGTCCCCCACCGCACGCGACGTGCTGCGCCGCCTGCGGTTCGCGCTCGTGCTCGCCGCGCTCATTCTGGCCACCGGAGCTGGAGCGGCGCTGCTCCAGGCGCACACCGGGCCCGCCTACCTCGATCCGAACGACCCGGGGCCGTTCGGGTCAAGGGCGCTGGCCCAGATCCTGGCGCAGCGGGGCCAGCACGTGGTGCCGGTGAACTCGCCCGCACAGGCCGCGCACGCCACGCACGCGGCACAGGCCACGCACGCCACGAATGCCGCACAGGCCACGAACGCCACGAACGCCGCACAGACCGCGCACGCCACGAACGCCGCACAGGCCGCACAGGCCGCGCACGCCACGAGCGCAGCACAGGCCACGAAGACCGCGCGGGCGGCCCCGGGAGACAGCACGCTCGTCATCACCGGCCCCGCCTTCCTCGATGGCCGCGAACTCGCGGCACTGGCCGGACTCCCGGGCGACCGGGTCCTTGTCGAACCCGATGCGCCTGAGCTGCGCGCGCTCGCACCCGGCGTCGGCGGCAGGGGTGTGGTTCCGGTCGGGGTGACCGAACCGGTCTGCGGCCTCGCGCCCGCGCGGCTCGCAGGGAATGCCGACATGGGAGGCGTGGCGCTGAGCGTCTCCGCGCCTGGCGCACAGCAGTGTTATCCCGGGGCGAAGGGGCCCTCGCTCGTCCGGTATGTGGCAGGCGGGCGTTCGATCACCGTGCTCGGGACGGGCGTGCCGCTGACGAACGGCAGTCTGGCCGACCGGGGAAATGCCGCACTCGCGCTCAACCTGCTCGCCGGGCGCTCTACCATTGTCTGGCTCACCCCTGGCCCGGCCGCGCTCACCGCGACGGGAGCCGGCCGGACGAGCGTGCGCAGCCTGATCCCATGGGGCGCGTACCTGGTGGCGATCCAGCTCGCTGTCGCGGTCGTGGCGGCCGCTGTGTGGCGGGCTCGCAGGCTCGGCCCGCTGGTCACAGAACCGCTTCCCGTCGTGGTCCGGGCGGCGGAGACCGTCGAGGGCCATGGCCGCCTGTACCGGTCGCGGCACTCGCGCGGCCGCGCGGCCGAGGCGCTCCGCAGTGCGGCGATCGGCCGCCTGGTGCCGCGGCTCGGGCTCGCGCCGGGCGTGGAGCCAGCTACGATCGCCGCGGCGGTTGCGGCGCACTCCGGGCGTGACGTGGCAGCGGTCGCCGCGGACCTGTTCGGCCAGGCGCCAGGCACTGACGCCGCGCTCGTCGAGCTGGCCAGCAACCTTGACACTCTGGAAAGGGAGGTGCGCACGACATGACCGCGCAGCCCCCGCCTGCGGGCATGGCCTCGCCGGGCACACCCGTTTCCGGCCAGCC
>DATFVJ010000311.1:0-3369 GCA_035260365.1 Streptosporangiaceae bacterium | reverse complement strand
ACAACCACTACCCGGTCAAGAAACCCGGCCAGCACGGCACCCGCCACGATGCCCGCGCCACCATTAAACTCGCCAATCCCATCCTGACCAGGGCAAAGGTCAGAACCGCAGCATGATCAAAAATAAGCTAAGCGGCATTGGCCGGAGGGGGCATGCCTACTGATCGATGGGGCCGCAGACGGAGAAGACGCAGTCCTTGACGGCGAAGACGCCGTCCTTACCGGAGATGAGCGTGACGTTGACGGAGACGGCGATGCCGTTGTTGATAGGGACGGCGTAGACGTCGACGGCGCCGACGAGGCCGATGCGATCCCGGCGCCAACTGCCATAAACGCCAGGGCGACGGTCATGCCAGCGGTCCACCGGTGCAGCACGACCGCTGACGCATTGGACAGCACCCGAAATCCTCCCTTCCAGATCGATGCGAGCAAGGCCGGGCCTACAGACAGTGTTCGGCATCAGAGGGGCACATCAAGGGCACACGGCGCCAAGATCGGACCAGAAACGACGAGAACGACCGAGACCTCGTTCCGCAGGTCAGACCGCTTGCCTGTGACGCGCCGCAGGTCACAAAATACCCGGTGTCACTTCCAGCGGAAGTGGACGAAGACGCGGCCGAAGTTCTTGGAGTCTTTCTCGACCCGGTGGTAGAGCGACCTGATCTCTTTCTGGTCGAGGAACCTGAGCACGCGCTTCTTGAGCTGGCCCGACCCCTTGCCCGGGATGATCTCGACGAGCGGCGCCTTCTTGGCCACGGCCTCGTCGATGATCTGCCGCAGCGCCTTGTCGATGTCGGCGCCCCGGTTGTAGATGTCGTGCAGATCGAGCTTCAGCTTCACCGTGTCACCTTCACCGGGCCGCCCGCACCGGGCCGCCCGCACCGGGGGTTGCGGTACCTGCCCGGTGGCTCGCGGCCACGGCGAGGAAGGCGTCGTTGGCCTCGCGGTCGCCGACAGAAACGCGTACGCCGTCGCCTGCGAACGGCCGGACGCTGACTCCGGTGCACTCGCACGCTGCCGCGAAGTCCATGGTGGCGTCCCCGAGCGCGAGCCAGACGAAGTTGGCTTCCGTCGGCGGCACCTGCCAGCCCTGCGCGAGCAGTTCCGCGCGCACCCGGGTCCGCTCCCGCACCACCTCCTCCACCCGCGCGAGCAGTTCGGACTCTGCCGCGAGCGACGCCACCGCGGCGGCCTGCGCGACCGAGTTCACCGTGAAGGGCAGCATCGTCTTCCTGACCGCCTCGGCCACGGGTTCGTGCGCCACCATGAAGCCGACGCGCAGCCCGGCGAGGCCGTAGGCCTTCGAGAACGTGCGCAGCACGGCGACGTTCGGGCGGTCGCGGTACAGGCCGAGACCGTCGGGGACCTCAGGATCCCTGACGTACTCCCGGTACGCCTCGTCGAGCACCACCAGACAGTCCGGCGGCACCTCGTCGAGGAACTTCTCGAGTTCACCGTCGCGTACGACCGTGCCGGTCGGGTTGTTCGGGTTGCAGACGAGGAGGACCCGCGTCCGGCTGGTGACCGCGGCGGCCATCGCGTCCAGGTCGTGCGTCTCCTCGCGCAGCGGCACGAGCACTTCCTCGGCCCCGACCAGGCGGACGAGGGCCGGATACGCCTCGAACGACCGCCACGCGTAGACGACCTGCGTGCCCGGCTCGCCGGCCGCCCCGAGCAGCTGCTGCGTCACGCCGACCGAGCCGCAGCCGACCGCGATGTGCCCGGGCGGGACGCCGAACCGGCCGGCGATGGCCTCGGTGAGCGTCGCCGAACCGTTGTCCGGATAGCGGTTGACATCCTTCGCCGCCTCGGCGATGACCGTCACCACGGACGGCAGTGGCTCGTGCGGCGACTCGTTCGACGACAGCTTGAACGACCTGCCGTCCGCTCCGGCCACCTTCCTGCCCGGCTTGTAGGCGGGAAGGTTATCGAGCACGCGGCGGAAGCGTGGCGAGTTTTCCTGCATCGTCGTCCTCCCGGTAGCCTGTCACCACGATAATCCCGGCGCGCTAGCGCGTCGCCGGATCTGGCGCGGTCGCGGCGAGCCGTGAGGACTGTGCCCTGACCCGAGTGGACCACCCGGGAATCCGCGCTGCGCCGTGAGTGGTGCGCCGCGCGGCAGCCGTGAAGGCAGTGCCGACCCGGGGGGCTCCACCCCACCTGTCGAACCAGATGCCGCGCACCTACGCGTCCAAGTGAAGGCAGTGCCGACCCGGGGGCTCCACCCACGGACCCCCCCGATGCGTCGCAAGCGACGCGCACCGCGGCAGCCGTGAAGGATCCTGCTGGTGTCAGCGGGGCCTGAGCATCGGCGGGTGGAGCAGTTCGGCGGGCCCGCGCTCGTACAGGCGGGCGGGCCGGCCGCCGTCGCGCGCGGTCGACGTCCCGGTGGCCAGCAGGAAGTGCTCGGCGCCGGTGACCTTCCGGTGGAAGTTGCGCGGGTCGAGCGGGGTCCCCCAGACGATTTCGTACACACGGCGAAGCTCGGCCACGGTGAACTCGTCCGGGCAGAAGGCGGCGCCGAGGGTCGTGTATTCGAGCTTGGCGCGCGCGCGTTCCACCCCGTCGCGGAGGATGCGCGCGTGGTCGAACGCCATGACGGCCGAGGCCGCCAGCGACGACACCGGCTGCCAGCTCATCTGCGCCTGGGTGGGCGCCGGCAGGTCGGGCGCGATGCCGAGGTAGGCGACCGAGACCACCCGCTGGCGCGGATCGCGGTCCGGATACCCGTATGTCCGTAGTTGCTCCAGGTGCACGGGCGCGCCGGCGAGCCCGGCCCGCTGCGCGAGGACCCGCGCGGCCGCGGACGACAGGTCTTCCTCCAGCCGGATGAACCCGCCGGCGAGCGCCCACCGCCCCGGGAACGGGCCGGCCGCGCGCCGCCAGACCAGTGCGGACAACTGCTGGTCCCGGACGGTCAAAATGACAAGGTCAACGGTGACCGCGATGCGGGGGACCTGCATGTGCGCACGTTATCGCCCGGTGTCGCGCACCTCGCCAGTGAGGTGGCTGACGCTCACTGCAGGCTGCGCTGCGCCTGGTCGTAGGCCCGGCGGGCGATCGACTCCAGGTCCTTCCTCGTGGCCGCGGCGCCGACCAGGGTGATCGCGCCGACGTAGCCGTTCGCGCGGTAGATGACCGTCCAGACGTCGACGGTTCCCGCGCCGGAGGTGCCGACGGTTCCCGCGCCGGCGGCATGGACGTTCAGCTCGCGTGCCGCCTGGCCAAGTCGCGGCGCGGGCTCGGTCTTCACCGTGTAGTCGTACGTCCTCCCCCCGACGGCCGCGCGGTAGTGCGTGCACTCCCCCGGCACCGGCTGATCAAGGGCCGTCGCCGCCAGGCTGTCAGGTGGCGCGAGCAGGATCTCCGA
>DATFVJ010000310.1:0-2422 GCA_035260365.1 Streptosporangiaceae bacterium | reverse complement strand
TATCATCAGCTATCTCGTCTACGCGCTGCCGATCGCCATCTGGCTGCTCACCAACTACTTCTCGCAGATACCCGCCGCGCTCGAGGAGGCGGCGATCGTGGACGGCGCCACCCGGCTGCAGGCGCTGCGGCGGGTCATCGTCCCCGTCGCACTGCCCGGCGTGTTCACGGCCACGATCATCTCCTTCATCCTCGGCTGGAACGACTTCCTGTTCGCCCTGATGTTCATGACGAGCCCCAGCCATTTCACCGCCCCGCTCGCGATCGTGAACCTCGGCCAGAGCCAGTACCAGGTGTTCTACAACCGCATCGACGCCGCGGTCGTGGCCCTCACCATCCCGGTCGCGCTGATCGTGATCTTCGCTCAGAAGCGGATCATCTCGGGTCTGACCGCCGGGGCGCTCAAGTAGCCTGCGCCCGGATACCGGCCGGCCGCTGCGGGGCGGGCTCCGGCTCGCCCAGCAGCGCGGTCACGATGCGGTCGAGCGCCGCCAGGTCGGCGGGATCGAGATCGCGCAGGGCCGCGGGTGGTTCGCCGAGGATCCGCTCGGCCCGGCCGGCCGCCTCGGCGCCGGCCGGCGTCAGGGTCACGATCTTCGACCGGCGGTCCGCGGGGTGGACGGCGCGGCCGGCCAGACCGCGGCGCTCCAAGTCGTCCACGACGAGCGTCGTGTACGGCGCGTCCGCGGGCAGTTCCGCCGCGAGATCACGCATCGTCATCGGACCCGCCGACAGCAGGCGCAGCGCCTTCGCCCTGATGAAGCTCATGCCGAGTGCCTCGCAGACCGCGCGCCTGCGGTCGTTCCGCTCGAGGACAAGCTGCCGCAGTCCCCGCCAGACCCGTGCCGCCTGCGCGGCGGCCGGATCGCGTGCGCCGCTCATCGCGTCCTCGCCGGCAGCCGCTGGCCCGTCTCGTCCGGGTCGAGGCGCAGGGCCGTCGCCTCGGCGGTGCGGTTGGCCCAGCGGGTCGTCGTGACGATGCCGAGCGCGAGCACCCCGGCCCCGCAGCCGGTCACGATCCACCAGCCCACGTGGCTCGCGGCGGCCAGGCTCGTCGCGAGCGGCCCGTGCAAGCGTGAGGTCACGGCCGACCCGACGACGGCCACGCCGAGCGACTGGCCGATCTGCCGGCTCGTCGAGGCCACGGCGGCCGCCACCCCAGCCTGCGACCGCGGCATGCCCGACACGGCGTTGTTGGTGATCGGCGTATTGACCAGGCCGAAGCCGGCGCCGAACAGCACATAGCTGGCGATGATCCAGCCCACCGCGGTCCGGTCCGCGAGCATCGTCAGCCCGGCGCCGCTCAGCATGATCCCGGCACCCGCCGCGAGCAGCGGCAGCCGCGGCCCGCGGCTGCCGACGATGCGGCCGGACAGCGGCGAAAGGACGAGCATCATCAGCGCCATCGGCACCAGGAGCAGCCCGGCGTGCAGCGCGCTGAAGCCGCGGACATCCTGCAGGTAAAGGCTGTTGAGGAACAGGAACCCGCCAAGCGCGGCGAACGCGAAGATGGCGATGAGGGTCGCGCCAGAGAACGGCACGCTGCGGAAGAAGCGCACCTCGATGAGCGGTTCGTCGCGGCGAAGCTCGTACCGGATCAGGCCGGCCGCTCCCGCGGCGGCGAGCGCGAAACAGCTCATGATCAGCGTGGACCCCCAGCCCGCGCGCGGGCCCTCGATGATCCCGTAGGTCAGCGCGGTGAGCGTGACGATCATCAGAGCCTGGCCCACCAGGTCCAGCTTGCGTGGCCGCGGTGCCCGTGATTCCGGCACGAACAGCGCGGTCAGCACGATGGCGGCGAGCCCGACGGGCACGTTGACCCAGAAGATCGCCCGCCAGCCCACCGACCCGATCAGCGCGCCACCGACGATCGGCCCGAGCGCCACGGAGATGCCGACCACACCGCCCCAGATCCCGATCGCCCGGGCGCGCTCCCGTGGCTGCGTGAACGTGTTGACGATGATCGACATGGCCACCGGGTTCAGCATGGAACCGCCCACCGCCTGCATCGCGCGGAACGCGACAAGCCAGCCGAGGGACGGCGCGAGGCTGCACAGTAGTGAACCGGCGCTGAACACGGCGAGACCGGTCTGGAACACGCGCCTGCGGCCGATCCGGTCGGCGGTCGAGCCGGACAGCATGAGCAGGCTGGCCAGCACGAGCAGGTAGGCGTCGATGGTCCACTGCAGCCCGGAGATCGACGCGTTCAGGTCACGGCTGATCGACGGTAGCGCGACGTTCACGATCGTGTTGTCGAGCCCCACGATCAGCAGGCTCATGCAGCAGATCCCGAGTATCAGCATCTGCCGCCGACGGCTGAGCTCGGGCACGCGCGCCACCTCGGCAGTTATAGATCTATAACATTTGCCATGTTACAAGCTTCGGTGGCGGCGATCCTACCGTCCCGCGGTCCGCGCCACCCC
>DATFVJ010000309.1:0-7715 GCA_035260365.1 Streptosporangiaceae bacterium | reverse complement strand
GAACAGGTAACCGTCGTCGTCGGCGTAGGCGAGGTCGCCGGTGTGGAACCAGCCGCCACGGAACGCCTCCGCCGTCGCCTCGGGCTGCTTGTAGTAGCCCTTCATCATGTTGTGGCCGCGGATGACGATCTCGCCGACGTTGTCGGGGCCGGGCGGCAGCGGCTTGCCGTCCTCGTCCACAACGCGTGTCTGCACGCCCCAGATCGGCTTGCCGATCGAGAGCACCTTGCGCTGCTCGGCGCTGATGTTGAAGGTCGTCGTGCTCGCCGTTTCCGACAGCCCGTAGCCCTCGAGGATGACGACCCCGGGAAACCTCTCCTCGAACGCCCGGATGACCTCGCCGGCGATCGCGGCGCCACCGGAGACGCAGACGCGCAGCGCCGACAGGTCACGTCCGGAGACATCGGCTTGCAGCAGCCCCACGTACATGGTCGGGACGCCAGAGAAGATCGTGCAGCGGTAGCGCTCGATCGCGTCGACGACGGCGCCGGGGTCGAACCGCGTGACGAGGGCCAGCGTGCCGCCGAAGCGCACGCACACGTTGAGCACGCTGGACAGCCCGAACACGTGGAACAGCGGCAGCACGGCCACGCCGACGTCGTCGTCGCGGAACCCGAACAGTTCGCCCCCCACCGTGGCGTTCATGAAGAGCTGGAAGTGGGTGAGCTCCGCGCCTTTCGGCTTTCCCGTGGTCCCGCTGGTGTAGATGATCACCGCGGTGTCGTCGGCGTTGGCCGGCTCGATCTCGCCGGTGTCGTCCGCGAAGTACAGCTCGTCGTAGTGCCTGGTGCCGGCCGGCCGCTGCTGGCTGCCCGGCAGGTTGACGACGTACGTCGGCACGCCCCCGGCCTGCTCGGCGCCCCTGACCGCCTCCTCGGCGAACGTCTCGAAGGTCATGAGCACCCTCGCGCCGCAGTCCTGCAGGTGGTAGGCGACCTCGGGCGCCCGCAGGAGCGGGTTGAGCGGGACCATGACCAGGCCTGCCTTCAGGATCCCGAAATAGGTGAAGAGGAACTGCGGCAGGTTGGGCAGCTGAACCGCGACCTTCTCACCGCGCCCGAGGCCCAGAGCGCGCAGGCTGGTCGCCACCCGGCCGGAGATCTCGTCGACCTGGGCGTAACTGAAGGTCAAGTCACCGATATGGCACAGCGGCTTGCCCGGGTGCGAGAGGCGCGATTCGCGCAGGATGGTCGCGAGATTGAAACTCATGCTGTCCTCCCAGGGGCCCGGGACGACGGTCAGGCCGGCTGATTCCTGACCGGCGGCGGGTCTGCGGCCAGTTTCCCAGATGTCGCCGGTCTTCGGGGCACCCCGATGCGTGGTTGCCCGGTACGGTGGCACCTAACGAGCACCCGCCCGCGCGAAGGGTTGCCGGTCATGGCTGTCACTGTCTATCTCGTCGGCGCCTCGTCGGCAGACGGCGAGGCGACGTACCACGACGCGGACGCATTCAGCGTCACCGCCGGCGGTTTCCTGCTCATTCAGCGCCTGCACTCGGGCGAACAGAAGGATCTCGCGGTCTTCGCGCCGCGCGCGTGGATGCACGCGGAAGTCGTGGGTGAGCAACCGGACTCGGACTGACCTGGCCCGCGTTCTGGCCGGGGAGCCGGGTCCTGTCACCGGCACCAAGGCGGAGGACGAGCCGGTCACGGGCTTCGGCATCTACCCGCAGGGGTCGCACGAGAAGGTGCGTGAGCTGCTCGGGAAAGACCCAGGCGTCCGGCAGGGCCGGTACACCTTCGACGTGACGACCTGGCGCACGCCAACGGGCGGCCTGGCCTTCCGGCGCCGCGAAACCCCGCCGCAGCCGTAACGGATCTGTCTTTGGTGTACCGGGCTAACCGGCCTGCCTGGCCAGCGCGGCCGGATCGGGTCCGGCGTGCGGCAGGTGCACGAGCGCGGTGGCCTTGGCGGCCAACCGCAGGCGGTCACCGTCAGTGAGGGTCACGGTCGCGCCTGGCAGTACCCGGTCGCCGTTGACGAAGGTGCCGTTGGTCGACCGTTCATCGCGGACGGTCGCCCGCCCGGCGTCGTCCACCGTGACCGTCGCGTGCCGCCTCGACACGTCGTCGTGGTGGTCGAAGGCGGCGGCCACCAGCGATTCCTCAGGTGCGCGGCCGAGCACCACGGAGGTCCCGGCGGGGACGTCCACGTTGCCGTTGGGGAACGAGAGCCGCAGCACCACGAGCGACGTAACCGACGCGGGATGCCGCAGCGCACGGTGGCACTCGGGGCAGGCGCGCGCGGCGGGCTCGGGCAGCACCGCGCCGCAGTGCGGGCATCGGGCCGCGGGCCCGGCGGCCGCGGCGGAACGCACGTCCTCGAGCCGCACGCGTTCGTGCATGACCGTCGGGGGCGAGGGCCGTTCCTCGTGGGCCGAGTCCACGTGGGTCAGGTTGGCGCCGCACTTCACGCAGACCAGATCGGCGGGCTGGACCTCAGCCCCGCAATCGGGACATACGGCCGACGTCATGATGCCAACCCGCACAGGTTCTCCGCCACGGTACCCATGCTCCGCTACTCCTGAATCGTGATGAGGCGCGGGAGGTGGTCGCGCCCGGTACGGCCGGCTTCCAGCGCCGTGTCCACGAGAGCGTAACGCGGCCCCGGCGACGGGCAAAGTGGCGGGTCCGCAGCGGTTCTGCCGCGTTCCGCTGACCGCGAACGCCGGACGGAAACAAAGCGGGCCGGTTCCTTCTTGACACGTGCAAGTGACACGACAAGTGACACGAATGACGGAGGATGAGGCCTTCATGGCTGAGACTTTTACGCTGCCTGTGCTGCCGCTTGACGACGCGGTGGTGCTGCCGACCATGGTGGTGCCGCTCGACATGTCCGAGGGCGAAGTGCGGGCCGCCATCGAGGCGGCGCGTGCGGTGGCAGACGACCGCCCCGACGTTCCTGGCATCCGTTCCGCCGCCAAGCCCCGCGTGCTTCTGGTGCCGCGGCTCGACGGCAAGTACGGGCCGATCGGCACCATCGGCGTGGTCGAGCAGGTCGGCCGGCTTCCTGGCGGTGAGCCAGGCGCGGTCGTGCGCGGCATTTCCCGGGTACGGATCGGCGCGGGTACCACCGGCCCCGGTGGGGCGCTGTGGGTCGAGGCGACGGCCGCTCAGGAGCCGCAGGCGACCCCTCGCGCACACGAGCTCGCCCGCGAGTACCGCGCGCTGGCCACGACCATCCTGCAAGGGCGCGGCGCGTGGCAGGTGATTGACGCGCTGCAGCAGCTCACCGACCCGTCGGCGCTCGCGGACAGCGCGGGGTACGCCCCGTACCTGACCCTGGAACAGAAGGCCGAACTGCTGAAGACGCTCGATCCCGAGCAGCGGCTCGAGCGGCTGACCGGCTGGGCCCGCGAACACGTCGCGGAGCAGGACGTCGCCGAGACCATCCGCAACGATGTCCGCGAGGGCATGGAGAAGCAGCAGCGCGAGTTCCTGCTGCGCCAGCAGCTTGCCGCGATCCGCAAGGAACTGGCCGAGCTCGACGGCCGCCCCGATTCCGAGGAGGGCGACTACCGGGCCAGGGTCGAGGCCGCTGGGCTGCCGGAGAAGGTGGCGGAAGCCGCGCTGCGGGAGGTCGACAAGCTCGAGCGCGCGTCAGAGTCCGCGCCGGAAGCGGGCTGGATCCGCACCTGGCTGGACACTGTCCTCGACATCCCGTGGAACGAGCGGACCGAGGACGCCTACGACATCACCGCCGCGCGCGCCATACTCGACGCGGACCACGCCGGGCTGAGCGACGTCAAGGACCGGATCATCGAGTACCTCGCGGTGCGCAAGCGCAGGACCGCCAAGGGCCTCAATGTCGTGGGCGGGCGGCGCAGCGGCGCCGTGCTGGCCCTGGCTGGTCCTCCCGGCGTGGGCAAGACCTCGCTCGGCGAGTCCGTGGCGCGCGCCATGGGCCGTAAGTTCGCGCGGGTCTCCCTCGGCGGCATCAGGGACGAGGCCGAGATCCGCGGTCACCGGCGCACCTACGTGGGCGCGCTGCCCGGCCGGATCGTCCGGGCCATCCGCGAGGCTGGCACGATGAACCCGGTCATCCTGCTCGACGAGGTCGACAAGGTCGGTGCGGACTACCGGGGCGACCCGACGGCCGCGCTGCTCGAGGTGCTCGACCCGGCGCAGAACCACACGTTCCGCGACCACTACCTGGAGGTCGAGCTCGACCTGTCGGACGTGCTCTTCCTGGCCACGGCCAACGTCGCGGACGCCATCCCCGAGCCGTTGCTCGACCGGATGGAGCTCGTGGCGCTCGACGGTTACACCGAGGACGAGAAGGTCACCATCGCGCGTGACCACCTGGTTCCGCGCCAGCTTGACCGGGCGGGCCTGGACAGCGTCGACGTGACGATCGAGGACGGCGCGCTGCGGCGCATCGCCGCCGAGTACACCAGGGAGGCCGGAGTCCGTGCCCTGGAGCGGAGCCTGGCGCGGACACTGCGCAAGATCGCCGCGCGGCTCGCGGTCGGTGAGACCACGCTGCCCGTCACCGTCGGCCCAAGCGACCTGGTCGACTATCTCGGGCGGCCACGGCACACCCCGGAATCGGCGGAACGTACGTTGGTGCCTGGCGTGGCGACCGGCCTCGCCGTCACGGGCGCGGGCGGTGACGTCCTGTTCGTCGAGGCGTCACTGGCCGATCCGGAGACCGGCGGCACCGATGTCACGCTCACCGGCCAGCTCGGCGACGTGATGAAGGAGTCCGCCCAGATCGCGCTGTCCTACCTGCGGTCCCACGGAGCCGAGCTCGAGCTGCCGGTGGCCGACCTGAAGGACAGGGGCATCCACGTGCACGTGCCCGCGGGTGCCGTGCCGAAGGACGGACCGAGTGCGGGCGTGACCATGACGACCGCGCTGGCGTCCCTGCTTTCCGGCCGGCCGGTCCGCTCCGACGTCGCGATGACCGGCGAGGTTTCGCTGACGGGCCGGGTCCTGCCGATCGGCGGGGTGAAGCAGAAGTTGCTGGCCGCGCACCGGGCGGGTATCACGACCGTGCTCATCCCCGAGCGCAACGAGCCCGACCTGGACGACGTGCCCGAGGAAGTGCGCGCGGAGCTGACGATTCACGCGCTCAGCGACGTCCGGCAGGTGCTCGAGGCGGCGCTCGAGCCTGCCAGCGCGGTGACGGCGGCGGGATCAGCCGCCGCCTGACCCCACGCCACCGGTCGGCGTGCCAAGGTCGATGGCCCGCAGGCGCCACCAATGGCGCCCTGCGGGCCATCGATGTTTGACGTTTTGCCGACAATGCGTAGGCGAGGCTGTTCTCATGTGCCCGCCCGAGGAGGCCTGAGCCCGATGGATGCCCCAGTCGACCTGCGCTCGGATACCGTCACCAAGCCGTCCCAGGCCATGCGCCGCGCGATGGCCGAGGCAGAGGTCGGAGACGACTGGTTCGGCGACGACCCGACCGTCAACCGGCTGCAGGACCTGGCCGCGGACCTGACGGGCAAGGCGGCCGCGGTCTACCTGCCGACGGGCACGATGTGCAGCCAGATCGCCATGCACGCGTTCACCGGCGCCGGGCACCTGGTCGCCTGCGAGGCGACCGCGCACGTCTGCGGCATGGAGGCGTCGAGCGCGGCGGTGCTTTCCGGCATCACCTTCCGCCGGATCGCGGCGCCGTCACACGGGCTGCTGTCCGCGGCACAGGTCGAGGACGCGCTCGAACCCGACCCCTACAACGTGACCGTGGTCGACCTGGTCACGATCGAGAACACCCATCAGGTGGGCGGTGGGTCGCCGATGCCGCTCGAGGATGTCAGTGCCATCGCGAAGGTGTGCGCGGCCCGCGACGTCCCGCTCTACATCGACGGCGCCCGCATCTTCAACGCCTGCGCCGTCACCGGTGCCCCGGTGGCCGACTACGCGGCGCAGGCCGATGCCATGATGTTCTGCCTGTCCAAGGGCCTCGGCGCGCCGATCGGATCCATACTCGTCGGCGACGTGGACCTCATCAGGGAGGCCCGCAGGCTGAAGATCTTGTTCGGTGGCGCGTGGCGGCAGGCGGGGATCATGGCCGCGGCCGGCCTGATCGCGCTCACCGACGGCCCGGCCCGGCTGCACGAGGACCACCGCAACGCCCGCCGCCTGGCCGAGGGGGTCGCCGAGATCGTGCCGGGCTCGGTGGACCCGGCCGCGGTGCCGACCAACATCGTGTTCGCCGACGTCAGCGGGACCGGCCGCGACGCGCCGACCTGGCTGGAGCGCCTCGCCGCCGAGGGCGTCCTGGTCACGATGGTCGGGGGCAACGTCCGGATGCTCACGCACGTCAACATCGCGCCCGCCGATATAGACACGGCCCTGCGGGCGTGGCGCCGGGTCGCCGACGACCTCCGGCCACATCCCTAACGGCTGCCGCCACATGGCACGCCCAGGCTGACGGCCCCCCACCGCGCCCCCGCACCAGTGATGCCGCATCCGCGGCAGTCGTTAAGGATAATTGGCGGGTAACCCGACAGCGGCGGTGACACTAGCATCGCTGACGTCGGAGCTTGCCGTCGGCATGCGGCGGAGGGACGGCAACCGGCTATCTGCAAAGGGGCAGAAGTGATCAGCTATCGCCTCGGCGACGAGCACGAGACGCTGCGCGCGACGGTCGAGGAATTCGCCCGCGACGTTGTCGCGCCGGTGATCGGCGGTTACTACGAGCGGCAGGAGTTTCCGTACGAGATCGTCGCGCGGATGGGGAAGATGGGCCTGTTCGGCCTGCCCTTTCCCGAGGAGTACGGCGGCATGGGCGGCGACTATTTCGCGCTCTGCCTGGCGCTGCACGAACTGGCCAGGGTCGACTCATCGGTGGCGATCACCCTGGAGGCCGGGGTCTCGCTCGGCGCGATGCCGATCTACCTGTTCGGCACGCAAGCGCAGAAGCAGGCGTGGCTGCCCCGGCTCTGCGCCGGCGAACGGCTCGCCGCCTTCGGGCTGACCGAGCCCGGCGGTGGCTCGGACGTGACGGGCGGGATGCGGACGACGGCGAAGCTCACCGACGGCCGGTGGGTCATCGACGGCACGAAGGCCTTCATCACCAACGCCGGCACCTCCATCACCGACTTCGTCACGGTTCTCGCGATCACCGGCCAGCGCCACGACGGGGACAAGGAGACCTCGTCCATCGTGGTGCCGGCCGGGACCCCTGGCTTCACCGTGGGCCAGAAGTACTCGAAGGTCGGCTGGTCGGCGTCGGACACGCGCGAGCTGTCGTTCGACTCGTGCCAGGTCCCAGAGGATCACCTGCTCGGCGAACGCGGGCGCGGCTACGCGCAGTTCCTGCGCACCCTGGACGAGGGCAGGATCGCGATCGCGGCTCTGGCCGCCGGGCTCGCTCAGGGCTGCGTGGACGAGAGCCTTTCCTACGTGGGCCAGCGGGAGGCGTTCGGTCACCAGATCGGCACCTACCAGTCAATCCAGTTCAAGATCGCAGACATGGAGTCGAGGGCGGCGGCGGCCCGGCTGGCCTGGTATCACGCCGCCGCCAAACTGGTCGCGGGCGAACCGGTCAAGAAGGACGCGGCGGTCGCCAAACTGATCGCCTCCAACGCGGCCATGGACAACGCGCGCGACGCGACCCAGATATTCGGCGGGTACGGGTTCATGAACGAATCCGCTGTCGGCCGTTTCTACCGTGACGCCAAGATCCTCGAGATCGGCGAGGGAACCTCGGAAGTGCAGCGGATGGTGATCGCCCGCCAGCTTGGCCTGCCGGCGCGCGGGTAC
>DATFVJ010000308.1:0-18774 GCA_035260365.1 Streptosporangiaceae bacterium | reverse complement strand
CTCCGCGCCGTCGCCACCCCCGTCGCCACCCCAGGCACCACCCCAGGCACCACCCCGGGGGCCACCCGTCGTTCCCACCCGCCTCGCCGGACCGGCGATGACATTCTCCAGCGAGATCGGCCCGAGGCGCATGCGGTGAATGGCTTCCCGTACGACCGGTGACGGCCGTTGCACCCTGACGTCACCCCAGCGGCTGCGCAGCAGCACCGGTCCGTCGCCGGGCGCGAGTTCGACCTGCACGTCTTCGCGCAGCGACCACAGCTCATGCCCCCCCGGCGCGGGGGCGTCGTTGCTGTGGTGTGTTGTCACGGCGTATTTTCCTCGTCCGGGGGGCTTCCCACCCAGCGGCCGGCCAGTGCGCCGAAGGCGGGTTAGCACACCCTGTGGCATCTCAAAGGTACAGGGGTATCGGGTTGAGCTGGTCATATGCCGTCTCCTTAGCAAGGCGCCCAAGGCGGACGGGAACGTCGAATAGGCGGCCCGGGGCAAACCGTGGCCAGAAATGGCGTAGACCGGGAACCACCACCTTGACTACGGGCATGTTGATGTCAGGACGAGTTTGATCGAGGACAAGGATGTCGAGGCCGGCCCGCCGGGCGACCGCGCGGATGCCGTCGATGCCCTCGGCCAGGTCGGTGTGCGGCGTGTAGCGGTAGCTGGCCGCGGCGCGCGCGTCCTGACGCGAATCGGGGAGGAGGTAGGGCTGGTTGGCCACCGTCGCGGTGGTCCACCACGGCGTGAGGTGGGGATCGGGGGACCCGTACCCGGTGCCGTCGGCGCGGGCGCCGGCCACGGTCGGCAGGAGCTGGCCCAGTTCGGTCAGCGCTCGGCGCAGCGCCACGTCCGGATCGAGATGTGCCCCGAAGCCGAACATGATGTCTTCCGCGGGCTTGTCGGTGCGCCGGGAGATGGCGACCATGGCCGGGACGCCGAGGTCCGAAGTCAGGTCGAGGGCCCAGACCTGGCGGCTGAGGCGCGCGTATTCCTCGCGCAGCTCGACTATCCACCGATCGTCGAACGAATCCAGGTCAACCGACCGCTGACGCGTCCGGTTGTACCACCACAGCGCCACCGCGTCCCGCTCTACGAGCTCGAAGAATCCCTGCAGTATGGCGTCCTCAAGGCTGCTGCCCGCCGCGTTTCCGTTGGAATCGGCCCGTACGGAGGACAGCTTGTCCCCCGCGCCACAGTCGTAGTAAAGCAGGGCGGTGGGCAGCAGGCGCTGCTCGCCGGTTATCAGTGACCACACCGGAGTCCAGTCCATGACCTCCCGGTCATCGAATGGCTCGGGCACGAGGTGGAAATATGCGCACTCGGCATTCCACCGATCGCGGTCGGCGTATTGGCGCTCGCCGAAAAGCTGGCATGTATCCGGATGCACGGCCTGAGAGCCGAGGCCGCGAAAACTGTCTCGGACGGTCGGCTCATCCCCGGCCCGCGACCCGCAGTACCGCTCGACGGCTTCGCACAGGGCTCCCACTCTGGCTTCGAGCTCGGTGGCGCCCTTTCCGCCGCTTTGCGCGCGCAGCCCCGCTCGCATCGTGGCGAGGCTGCTCGCGGCCATCGCCCGGTTGGCGCCGGAGAGGTAGCTGTGCAGGAACTGCGGGCAGCGCGGATCACGCCGGATCTCACCCACGATCCCGGTGACCGGGTCGGCCAGATGGCCGTACGCTTCGAGCACCTGTTCCGGATGGAGCGCGCGGTAGCCGTTGCCACCGCACGCCGCCGCATTCCGTGACGCGATCTGGACCGGCTTTCCTGCCCGTGCCGCGTACAGCCCGGGGTCACCGCACGCCGGGCACTGCGGACGGCGTACCACGGTGTGGTGCTGGCCCCGCAGGTCGAAGGTGTCGAGGACATAGACGGCGTCCTGGCCGTCGCCGCGGAAACCCGCCAGCCACTTCGCCGCCTCGAGAACGGCGATCTGCAGACCCACGCCGCGACCAGCAGGCAGCGACGCCTCCGGCGGGCGCACGGATCCGCAGCCACCCAGGGCCCGCTGGACGAGCGCCTCGGAGTGGCGTTGTCCCTGGAGCCGCTTGGCCAGGCAGGCCCAGCACGGTCCCGCGCCGGGCCGGAACACCGGGCCGATCCAGGGATCGGCACCGGTTGGCTTGGCCAGCAGCCACGGCCGCCCGCTGGTGAGGTGCCGCGTGTTTACCGCGTCAAGCTGCGGATCGAGATAGTCGTCACACAGGACGAGGGACAAGGCCGCCGTGGGGCTGCCTGGCTCACACAAGGCGAGCCCACATGCGCCGCAGGCATCCGCGACCGCCGGCGCGCCCGTGCTCCCCAGGGCGACGATCTCCACCCCGAGAGTGCCGAGCGCGGAGGCGGCCTGATCGGCGTCGAGGCCGGCCAGGTCCCAGTAGGCGTCGGCCGCGCTGTCGCGCACACCCACGGGTTCAGGGCAGCGATAGCTGATCAGCTTCGCCTTCGACAGACGCTCGATCAACTCGGCCACCCGGGCCGCCGGAATGTCCGGTGCTACCTCCTGCTTCACCTGCGCGAGACTCCGCGTGCCGTCAAGCAGCGGCGCGAGCCTCTCGATGGACGGTCCCGACAGGGCGGTCACCCGGCGTGCCGAGATGAGGTAGACCGCTTCTGCCGGGACCGTCTCGGCCCGCAGGTGGCATTTGAACCCTACGAGAGGGGTCTGTGCGGGATACATGGAGATGGTCACGAGGTGACGAGAGCCTGACGCCCATGCAGACGGGCGTGGACGGTGATTGCAGGGCGGCCGTCAACGCCTGGGCTGGGGCAGAAGCATGTGGGCGCGAAAAGCGTAGTAGCCGCCTCATCAAGATCTTCGATCACCAGGTCGTAGCCGAGGTCCATCTGTCCGGGTCCCATTCCCAGGCCGCCACCGAGGTAGCTGAATTCCTGTTCGGTACTCCGCGATCCCACGCTTGCGTTCATGACGTTCTCCTTCAATCCAGTCGTGTGCCTAGACCTGAGTGTGCATGTGGCCGAGCATCCACTTGTAGTGCCAGCATCATTTAGTTCATGTGAGTTCTTCATCGCTGGACATGATCGTGGCTGCATTGCAGGCGTCATCGTACTGATATGAACATTTCATTGTGTGACTCGTGATGCGATCACTGGATTGCCCGTACTGCTCGACGCATGCTCAGGTGACGCTGAGGCGGGCTGCCGACAGGCACCGGCTCCGGAACGACGAGAGACGAGAGATGAACACCGAACCTGACGAGATGGTTATCGAACTGCTAGGTCCGCTGTCCGTACACCTCAATCGCACACCCGTCATGCCAAGCGCCGCCAAGCCGCGCCAGATCCTCGCCCTTCTCGCGCTGAACGCGGGGCGGGTCGTCACGGTGTCCATGCTGGCCGAGGAGATCTGGGGGGACTACCCGCCGCGCAGTGCGGCGACCACCCTGCAGACCTACATCCTCCAGATACGCAACCTGATAGCGGCCGCCGTGGCACCCGGTGCTGACCCGAAGCAGGTGCTGAGCACCCGGCACTGTGGCTACCTGCTTGGATCGCATACGAGCCAGAACGACGTCCATGAGTTCGGGCGACTGTCCCGCGCCGGCCGGGTGGCCGCGGAGACCGGAGACTACCGCGCGGCGTCGGATCTGCTCGGCCGCGCCCTGGCGTTGTGGGGCGGGCCGGCTCTGGTGGACGTCCGAATGGGGCGCGTGCTCGAACTCGAGGTGACCGCGCTGGAGGAAAATAGGCTCGGAGTGCTCGAGCGGCGAATCGAATCGGACCTGGCGCTGGACCGTCACGCCGATATTCTGGGCGAGCTGACTACATTGGCGGCCCGGTATCCCATGAATGAGAATTTCTGCGGGCACCTTATGACGGCGCTTTATCGCGCGGGCCATGTGGGGCGAGCGCTCGAGGCGTTCCAGCGCCTGCGCGCCGCGCTGAGGGATGAGCTTGGCGTCGACCCCTGCCCGCGGCTGCGGCGGTTGCAGCAGGCCGTACTGGCCGGGGACCCGGCTTTGGACACAGCCGAGGCTGCCAGGCGGGCCGCGCACGGCCGGGTGGCCAGGCGGCACCCGGTCGGGACGTGAAGCTTCGCTCAGCCGGGCAGCGGCATAGCGGGCACCGGCCCGCGCGGCGCCCGGCTGGAACTTCCCGGCTGCCACCGGCTGGCCCCGCCCGGCCGGCTGGCCCCGCCCGGCCGGCGGGCCTCGGCTGGAACCGCCGGGGTGTTACCTCCGGCCTAGGTTTTCCGTGTCAAGGGTTTACGATCCAAGTAACGGAAATGTTACGTTTAGGAACCACTCTTCCGTTATAACCTCAGACGAAATGCGGCATTCGTCGCTTGTCGGTCGGGTTTCCCCACGGTGAGCGACGTAAGGAACACGAGGGGTTCACTATGCCCAACCGCGGTGCGCGGGCGGGCCGACTGTCTGCTGTGCCAGGATTAAGGCCGTCCGGGCAGGCTGAGCACCGCGTATGGTCGGCAGTACCCCGCATGGATCGACCCTCTCTACCAGCAGCCAACGAAGTCCCGGGTGTTCGCCTGGCACGGGCGATCCTCGTCACGGTGCTGTGCGGCTACCTCGTGGTTGAGCTCCTTAATGTGGTTACGCCACCCCTTCCGGCCCACGGCACCACCGTTGTGGTGGGCTGCACCGCGGTTGTCCTGCTGTTCATCCTGCAGCTCCTCAATTCCTCCCCAGGCGCGGGACGATGGCCAATGCGGCGCCGTGTCGCGATGCTGCTTGCGCAGGCGGTTGTCACGTCCCTGCCGCTGCTGGTCGTGAACGTCTTGTGGGCCGGTATGTCGGGGTTCCTCGCCGGGTCGATCCTGCTACTTGTACCGGGCCGGATCCGGTGGGCGCTGTTCGCTGCCGTCGCCGCGAGCATGCTCGCGGTGGCTCTGGGATTTGGGGTCGGCCTGGCGAGCGTCGCGTACTTCGTGATCTCTCCCATCAACCTGGGGCTCGTCGTGTTCGGCCTGACCAGGCTGGGAGATGTCATCAGGTACGTGCACGCCACGCGTGGCGAACTAGCCCAGATGGCGATCGCCAACGAGCGGATGCGCTTCGCCAGGGACGTGCACGACCTGCTCGGCTACAGCCTGTCCGCGATCACCCTGAAGGTCGAGCTGACCAGGCGCCTGGTGACGAGCAACCCGGGCCGTGCGCGTGACGAGATCGCCGAGGTCCTCGACATCGCGCGGCAGGCACTGGCCGACGTCCGCCTGGTGGCAAGCGGCTACCGCAATATCTCGCTCACGAAGGAAGCGAGCGCGGTGGCCTCCCTGCTGTCCGCGGCCGGCATCGCGGCCCACGTGGATATCAGTTGCGGGCCGCTCGAGGAGAAGGTGGACACCGTGCTCGCGACCGTGCTCCGCGAGGCGGTGACGAACACGCTCAGGCACAGCACGGTCCGCACCTGCTGGATCGAGGCATGCCAGGTCGGCGACACCATCCGGTTGCAGGTCATCAACGATGGTGTCTCGCGACCGGAACCGTCCGACCGCCACGGCGGCGGTCTTGACAACCTGTCCGTGCGGCTGCAGGCGGTCGGCGGGCGGCTCACGGCCGGGGTCCGTGCCGATGGCTGGTTCGACCTGGTGGCCGAGGCGCCGTTCCGGCCGCTGGGCGGCCTCGCCGAGCGCGCCTCGGGCGCGGTATCGGGTAAGCGGCGTGACGCGGTCACGGGTCCGCTCCGAAAGGAGGCGTGACACCGTCTTATCCACCACAATGAGCGTGCGACCTCTGGCAACGTCACGGCCGTGAGCCCGCGGAACCGGCCCGTACGGCTGGTGCGGCCGGTGCGGAATGTCAGCGGCGAGCGTCGGCATGCTATTTGGGGAGCGTGAGTTGCTTTCGCTGAAGATCCTGCTTGCCGAGGACGTCGCGATGGTGCGAGGCGCGCTCGTCGCTCTGATCGAGCTTGAACCCGATCTGACCGTGGTGGCCGACATCGAGCGCGGCGACGAGATCGTGCCCACCGCGCTGGCCCACCGGCCCGACGTCGCGATCATCGACATCGACCTGCCGGGGCTCGACGGGCTGGCCGCGGCGGCCCTGTTGCACGAGAAGCTGCCGTCGTGCCGGACGCTCATCCTGACCAACCTCGGCCGGTCGGGCACGCTGCGGCGCGCGCTCGCCGCGCACGTGTCCGGGTACATGCTCAAGGACGCCCCGCCCGACCAGCTTGCGGCGGCGATCAGGAACGTCGCGGCCGGGCGCCGCGTGATCGACGCACAGCTCGCCGTGTCCGCCTGGGACGGCGGCCAGAGCCCGCTGTCCCCGCGGGAGCACGAGGTGCTGCGGCTGGCCGCCGACGGCGCCGAGCCCGGCGAGATCGCGGCGACCCTGCACCTGACGGTGGGGACCGTGCGCAACTACCTGACCACCATCGTGACCAAGCTGAACGCACGTAACCGGGTGGATGCGATCAGGACCGCCTACGACGCGGGCTGGCTGCCGTGACAGCCGCCTGATCCCGAGCGCTTGGTAGATCCTGAACGGCTGCCGCGAATGCGGCATCCACTGATGCGGGGGCCCTGCCAGCCGGGGGGCGACCCCCGGAACCCCCCGCGCTGCGCCGTCCCGGGGGCGACCCTGGGATAACCCGCACCGCGGGCCGCTGGCTACGTGGGCGGGTACGCGCCCGCGAGCGTGCACTCGACCCAGGCGAGGGCCCCGTGCAGGATCGGCGCTCCCGTGTTGGGCGCGGGCGACCAGCCGACGAGATCAAATTCTTGCTCGCCCCGCGGCCGTGAATGGTTGGCGAAATAGCGCGCCACGTGTTCCTGGCGCGCCGACAGCACGGAAACCGCGAACGACCCGCCGTCGAGCACGGCCTGATGGATGGCGGCCCGCACGTTGACGCACACCAGGATCAGCGGCGGATCAAGTGACACCGACGTGAAGGAGTTTGCCATCATGCCCTGTGGCGTGTCGCTGACCGGAAGGTCGGGCGGGTCGCCGTATCCACGGCGCCCGCGGCCGACAGGCCGTTGATGGTCATTGCCTCGCCCCCGCGTGCAGTGGTGACGATCCTGCCGGGCGGCCCTGCGTGGGCGGCGGGGATGGCGTAGGCCTCGAGCGCGCGCCGCAGCGTCTCGGGCACGCGCGCGGGCACGGTACGTCCGTTTTCTCCGCGCATGCACGCGACTCGCTGCCGTCCCTTGGCGACGAGGTCTTCCATCCCGTCGCGAAGGCGCACGTAGTCGAACGCGAAGCCGATCTGGGTCTGCGTCAGGTCCTCAAGGCACATCCTGATCGACAGCTCGTCGAAGGCCGACAGCTCCGCCAGGTACTCACACTCGGATTTGAGCGTGAACAGCTTGAGGTCAAGGCGAAGCTCGTCGAGCACGTCAGGCGCGTGTTCGAGCAGGAACATCTCCCTGCAGCGTCCCTGCCAGCGCACGTAGTTGACGTAGTACACATTGCCGACGAGGTTGGTCTCCTCGAAACCAACGACGTGGCGGTACTCGTAGTAGTGATCCATCGTTAGCTGCTGCCTTCCGTCAAGATCGTAAACACGACCGGGTTCGTCCTATCCCGCAGGTGAGCCGGGAACGTCGCAATTTGTGCCTGGCCCGCGCGGAGCAGCACCCAGCCGTCCAGACGGGATTCGGCGAGCGTGATCGGCCCCGCGACGGCCCGGCCGATCTTGCTGAGACATTCGATGGCTCCCCAGACACGGGTGGCGGCGACCGACAGCTCTTCGCCGCGTTCGCGGCGCACCAGCTTGGCCAGGGCGAAGTGCTCGGCACCAAGCAGCGCCTGCCAATCCTCGACCGGCCGTTCACCCACCTGTTCGGCGTCGCGGACGACCCGCCCCTGGCTCGCGACCGCGAGCGTCACACCCGCGTTGTGCGAGGCGGACACGGCGACGTCGTCGTCCACCTCGGGCTTGCCGTCGCCGCGGTGGCGCACGACGGTGGACTTGCCGAGCGGCCGGCCTACCGCGGCCGTCGTCTGCACGCGCCGCGCGTGCTGGCCCTGCGCGCCTTCCTCGCTGTCTGGTTGCACCACGCACCGTGGCGCCCGCGGGACGAGGTCCGCCACCTGGCGTTCCAGGTAAGGGCCGAGCAATGCGGGAACCCACGGGCCGCTCCCGTCTGTCTTGCGTACCGCATGCAGCCGCAGTCCCTCCCAGCGTTCGAGCAGGCGTCCGTCCGGGTCGCGGACGTCCAGGTCGTAGGTATAGATGTCGCCGTCACGGTGACGTTCTCTGGCGTAAAGAACCACCCGGTCGGTGGCCGTGTCGGGCTCGGCGAGCCAGAGTTCTCCACGGCCGCGGGAGGAACGTCGCGTTGGGCACGCAGCACTGGATCGCGTGCATGAACGCGTCGCGGGTGCCCCGATCGCTGAGTACCAGATCTCCGGGCAGGAAGGTGTCGAACCGGCGCGTCAGATCGGTGAGCCAGTCGTTGGCCGTCGCGTAGTCTGCCTGACCGCGCAGCCCGGCGCGCCCGATGATGCTGCCGAAGGTGATCAACAGCTTGAGCGAGGCCGGATCCGTCGCGGCCAGGGTGGCCTCGAGTCCGGCGATCTTCGGTGCCAGTGTCCGCAGGAAGGCCGCCTCGTCCAGATTGGCAAGCGGCATTGGCTCGTTGCGGCCGGCGCCGTGGAGCACCGCCGTCACGGACCCGAGCAGCACGAGCGCTGTCACGCCAGGCACCAACCTGCGCATCCGAGAATGCGATCCTGACATCATTTTCCTCGCAGACAGATCCTCGTGTGTCGTCCGGTGCGGCTCGCCTCGCGTGCGATGCCATCCGCGCTCGACGCGTCCTCAACTGCTCTAGCGGGCCGCAGCTTCGCTCCCGCTGTGTGAAGTTTTCACATCCATGTCGTGCATTGATCCCAGGATGCGAGCAGACGCGGCGTGTTCCTTCTCGGACCTTGCGCGATCAGCGCAGGTGGCCCGCCACGTCACGGCAGGAGAAATATTCCGCCTCGCCGGCGCGGCTGCCTGCCGGATTGCGCCGTCCCGGCCTGCGGTGGCGCAGCGCGGCAGGCGTGGGCCGCGCCGCGGGGAAGGCCGCTTGGGCGATCGCGACGCGCGAGCAGGTTCGGAGAAGGAGCGCGCGGCAACTGATCTCATCCTGGGATCTGTGCACGACATGGATGTGAAAACGTCACGTGGCCGGCACGATGAAGCCGCTTGCCGATGGGCCGCTCCCCAGGGGAACTCAAGCCGGGCTGTACCGCCATTGGCTACGACGGAGTTGTCTGCTCGTCCGCTAGAAAGGGATTGGCGCAATGTACGAAAGTCTTACTCTTGACGAGCTCAACGCCCTCCAGTCAATGCTCTACGACGGAACTCAGGCAGCGCTGATAGTGACCAACCTCGGGCTGCAAGATCCGGAATGGTTCGACCGCTACGCGCCCGTCCACTCAGAAGTCGGGCATCTGTTCCTCGAGGCCGGGCAGGAGCTTGCCGACCGGCTGGAGATGGTGCAGGAGGCTTCTGCCGCCTGACGGGCCAGCCTCAGCCCGGGTCGCGGCCGAGCGCCAGGCCGAGCGCGACGGCGTAACGGTGTCCGACCGGTGATCCGGCGAGCACACCGCCGACATTCGCCCGGCCCGCCGCCACGCCGCCGGGAAGTGCGCGAAGCAGCACACCGAGCAGTTCGCCGTCACCGGCCGCGCCGCCCGCGAGCAGGACCTGTGGCGCCCAGGCCCTACCGGTGGCGCCCAGGCCGAGGGTCCGCAGCGCTCGCGACAGGTTTCCGGCGAACACCGCCTGTTTCAGGCGCAGCCTGATCGCCCGCCATTCGGCCGGGGTGCGGTGGCCGGCGACGGGCATGAGACCCGCGGGGCCGGCAACCGCGAGCATGTTCGTGGCCGCCGCGGGAAGCGGCAGGGCCGGGGCGCCGGGCCCGCCAAGGAATCCGCGGCTGCCATCCTCGGCCTCGAACCGCCCCCCGCTTGACCCAGTCCGCCGCCGCGCGCGTGATCCCGAGTGTCCCGGCGACCGCGGCGGTCAGCAGTTCGCCGGCGCCCGCCGCCACGACCTCACCGCCACGACCTCACCGCCGGGTGCGATCACGTCGATCGTGCCCGCGCCGAGGTCGGCGACCACGGCGTCGCCGCGCGCGCCCGGCGTGGTGCCCGCGCCGATCCTGGCGGCGGCCGGTTCGGTGAGCACGCAGCGCACCGGCCGGCCCGGCCGGCGGCGCCGGGGCCGACGGCACCGGAAGTGACGGCGGCGGGCCAAGCCATATCGGTGGTCCCACGCCCGCCCCGTACCCGCCCCGGGTCGCCACCCCCACCGCGAGCATCCGCAGCCGGCCCGTGTCCGGCGCGATCTGCGGAAGGATCACGATGGTGTTGTCCACGGCCCGAAGCGGAGCGATCCGCACCTCGCCGACGGACCGGCCAAGGCGGCGCTCGAGCCCGCGCACGAGCGCGGCCGCGCCGCGCGGGGAGTCGGCCGACCCCTTGCTGCTGCGCCACGGCGGCCTGCCGTTCGAGCGTGCGCGGGTGAATCCGCAGATCGGGCACGGTGACCTCGCCGCGGCGCACGGCATCAAGGGTGAGTTCGCCGGCCGGCCGGCCCGACAGCGCGGTGAGCGCGCCCGCGGGCTGGCCGGGCGATGGCGGGCCGCCGCTCATCGGGCACCTCCTGTTCGTCAGCCTCAGATCGCGTTCTGCGCGCGAAGCTCGATGACCCGGCCGCGGCCGGGCGCGGTGCGCGCGAGCGCCCCCTGGCCCAGGGTCCGCACGACGATGCGGGTACGGTCACCGCGGAACAGGTCGTGCGAGAACTCGATCGGCTCGCCGCCCGCATCCGTGGTGGTCCGCGTGATGGCGAGCAGCGGCGCGCCGGGCTCCACGTCGAGCACCATCGCCTCGTCCGGCGACGCGGCGACGACCTCGATCCGCTCGACCGCCTCTTCCGGGCGCGTACCGAAGTGCTCGTCGAGCAGCTCGTACACCGAGCCGCCGAGCGGAAGCTCGAGCAGGCCGGGGAACCGGTCCGCGGGCAGCATGGCGTGCTCGACCGAGATCGGGCTCCCGTCGGCGAGCCGGATGCGGACCAGGTCGATGACCAGATCGCCCGGCCGCATGTGCAGGGCCGCCGCGGCCGGCTCGCCCGCCGCGGCGAGCCTGGCGCTCATCACCCGGGTGCCCGCCACGACCCCCTGGCTGCGCAGTAATGCGGGCACCCCGACGACGCGGGAGAGGTCGCGCTCGATCTTGTCCCGGCTCACGAACGTGCCGCCGCCGCGCCCGGGAACGCGGCGGACCATGCCGCTTTCCTCGAGCACGGCGAGCGCGTTGCGCAGCGTCGCCCGGCTGACCCCGAGTTCGGCCGCGAGCGCGCGCTCGGCACCGAGCCGCTGCCCGGGCCGCAGGTGCCCGGCGGAGATCCGGTCGGCGAGGACGCGGCGCACATCCTCCGGTGTGCGCCCGCGGGCCTCAGCGGCTGTATTAGCCGTATCGGTCATCAGTTCTCTCCGCCACCGCGGCAAGCGACTCCGGCAGGACCTGCCCGCCGTCGACGACGATCGTCTGGCCGGTGATGTAAGCGGCCTCGTCCGTCGCGAGGAACAGCGCCGCGTACCCGATCTCGTCGACCGTGCCGAGACGGCGCAGCGGGATCGTCGCGGTCATCTGCTTGACGTAGTCCTCGCCGAGATCGGTGCGGCCCTCCGTGACCGGCGAGCAGGCAGGACACGTCCGCCCCGCCGGCCGACAGCTCCTTGACGGTGGCCGCGGCCGCTGCCGCGTCCCGGCCGAGGACGAGCACCCGCGCGCCGCTCTTGGCGAAGACGCGCGCGATGCCCTTGCCGATGCCACGGGTCGCGCCCGTCACGACGACGGCGCGGCCGGCAATTGATGCGAACACGTTGGCCTTCCCTTCTCCTCAGCCATGGCTCAGGTAGCGCTCGGCCAGGTCGCAGCTGTCGCGCGTGTACCCGGCGCCAAGCTCCTGCGCGATGTCCACCGCGGTGTGCGAGCCGATCCACGCGACAAGCAGCAGCCGCCGGAACAAGATGAACGTCCAGATCTCCGCCTCGTCCGCGGCGGGCAGGTCGGCCACCCGGCGGTAACCCGACAGCCAGCTGTCGACCAGACCAGGCACCTGCGGCTGGTGCTCGAAGAAGCTGACCGACGTGCCGACGTCATAGAGGTACCAGCTGAAACCCGAGTCGTCGAAGTCGATGACGGCGACCGAGCCGGTGCCGTCGGCGCTGTCCGGCACGATCAGGTTGGCCAGCCGCGTGTCCGCGTGCACCAGGCCGTAGCGCTCAGGCCCGGTGCCGAACGCGGCCAGCCGGTCCCGCAGCCTGGCGTCGAGCCGCCCGAGCACCTCGCGCTCCGCGCTGCCCACCCCGACGCCGTCCTGCCAGCGGCCCCAGCGCGCGTGCGCGCCGAAGGCCGCGTCGTAGTCCCAGTGGAAGCGGGTGAACCAGGCCGGCCGGTCCCAGCGCCGCGCGTGCCCGTGCATCCGGGCGGTGATCTCGCCGAGCTCGGCGAAGTGCAGGGCAGCATGATCGACCGGCTCGGTGCCCGCCAGGTATTCGAAGCGCACGCAGGTGCGCCGCTCGCCGCTGACCGGATCCGCCGCGGTCATGACACGGCGGCCGTCGGCGGCCGGCAGGATACGCGGCGTGCGTACACCCGCCTCGGCCCGCAGCGCGTCCATCCACGCGAGTTCGGACTCGATCTCCGTCTCGGTGTGGTAGCCGAGCCGGTGCACGCGCAGAATGGACGGCCCCTGGTCGGGATCGGCGACCAGGTAGGTCGCGTTCTCCGAGACGTTGAGCAGCGCCGCGGTGGTGGCCGGGTGACAGCCGCAGCGGCCGATCGCATCCTGGGCGCACCGCGTCACGCGCTCGAGGACGTCGCCGCCGACCGACAGGTCATGGGCCGGCATCTGGCCCCTCACCCGTGCTCGCTTCATGATCGCGCCCCTCGACCGCGCCGAGGACGGCCGCGATCTCACGCTCGGCCCGCAGGACGTCGTCGGTGCCGCCGCACATGTAGATCCGCCCGGCGGCGCCGATCATGGAGACGTCGACGAGCGTGACGCCGGGCGCCGCCCGTTCTGCCTCGTTGGCCGCGACCGCGGCGAAGAGCGCGGGCGCGACCTCGACGATGAGGGCGTACTCACCCTGCTCCGGCGGGTAGCCGCGGGCGCGGGCCGGCGTCCCCATGAACGCCGCGAACTGCCGCTGCAGGTCCCGCTCGGGCAGGTACACGCGCAGCTGCGGCGGCGCCACCCGCGCCTTAGTCGCCACGGACCTTGAAGTACTTGCCGAGCTCGGTGTGCGGCCGCGGTATCACGTGCACGGAGACAAGCTCGCCGACGCTCGTGGCCGTCTCCGCGCCCGCTTCTGTGGCCGCCTTGACCGCACCGACGTCCCCGATGATCGTGACGGACACCAGGCCGTCGCCTACCTCGTCGCGGCCGACGATCGTCACGTTCGCCGCCTTGACCATGGCATCCGCCGCCGCGAGCGCGGCCACGTACCCCTTCGTCTCGATCATTCCGATCGCGTTGTCCGCCACTTTCTCTTCTCCCTCTTCCGGGTAAGGCCGGTCACGGCCGCGCCGCCTTCTTGGTAAGGCCGGTCACGGCCGCGCCGCGGCGGGCGGTGGCACCGATCATCCGGTAGTCGACGACCTTGATCCGCGCCGCCTTCTCGGCCTCGTTGGCCGCGAGGATCGCATACGACGCGGGCTGCATTTCGAGCACGAACAGCGACTCGCCGGCCAGCGCCATCGAGCCGATCTTGTTCCTGTTGATCAGGAACGCGTGTTGTGGATCGAGCATGGTTATGATCTTCGACGCGAGGATCTCGGGCCGCGCCGCGTCCCGCGCCGTCGCGCCGAGCGACTCGAGCGCCGCGGCACTGGCGGCGCGCACCTCGTCCGTGCTCCCGTGCAGCTCCAGGTAGCCGAAAGGGCGCTCGACGACGAGGATGCCTGCCTGCACGTCCGCGTGTTTCAGCGCGACGTCGGTGAGCGGCTCGATGTCGAGCCCGGGTGCGATCTCGATGATCTGCGCGGCGGCGTCGCTTCTTGGCAGCGTGCCGCGGATCCAGGTGCCCAGGTAGCACATCGTCTGCGGCTGCAGGCGGTTGAGGAAGATGAACGAGCGCAGTTCGGCCACGCCTATCCTCCGGCTCCGTTGCGCACGCCGGCGAGCTCCTCGACCACCAGCCTGCGGATCTGCTCGCGCAGCGCCGGTGCGGCGGTGGCCGCGGGCTCGGCGAGGTTGGATGCGTGCGGATACGGCGGCACCTGGCCCGCCGGCGACTGCCACGGGATAATCCCGGAGAAGTTACCGAACGGCTCCGCGGGTTCGGCGTTGTAGGCGATCCGCGTCCACTGCACGAGGTGCTTCGGCTGGAGGTTCTCGCTGGCCGATGACCGGCCGAAGAAGCCGGTTCCGACGGTCATCGAGGGCGCGAGGCTGGTCTCGATGCCCGAACCGCCGAGGCTGTTTCCGACGTTGACCGCGACGCGCAGCACCTCGAAGTAGCCCTCCCGCCTGTCGATGACGAGCGGGACACCCGAGTCCATCCAGAACTGGGTCTTGCCCGGGTTCCAGAACTGCTTGGACTTCGCGAGCATCTCGCCCTTGGAGGCGAAGGTGATGAGGTCGGTGGATTCTCCAGCCACTGGTACCTCGTCGGGCTCGGCGACGCGGCCATTTGGTCCAACCGTATAAGTACCATTTCGGACCGTTTTCTGTCAAGCGGTCCAGGTTAAGCTCATATTTCATCTCAACCGGATCTTCTTGTCATGTCTTTTACCAGGGTGGTACTGTCCGCGCTGCAACGTGTACCACAATGCAGCGGTCCTGACCAATAACGCGCAGCGCGGCGTGGAACGTGGCTCCGGCCTGGGCGAGATCGCCCCCCTGGAGAGGAATCCATGGCACAGTCCGAACTCGTGGGAGACGGCCAGCCGACAGGCGCGTTGCGGCCGGGGGATTACGACGTATCCCAGCGCGACGAGGTCGCCAAGCTCCGCAGGCACGCCGTCGGGCTCGGCGGCGTCCTCTTCCTGACCGTCACCGGGTCCGCGCCCATCTCGGCCATGCTGTTCAACGTCCCGATCATGGTGGGCTTCGGGCAGGGGGTCGGTGCGCCCGCCGCCTTCGTGTTCGCCTCGATCGTGCTCGTCGTGTTCTCCGTCGGTTACGTCGCGATGGCGAGGAAGAAGACGACCGCGGGCGGCTTCTACTCCTACATCAGCCACGGGCTCGGCCGTGAGCTTGGCATCGGGACCGGTTACGGCGCCGTCCTCGCCTACTCGGTGTTCGAGGCGTCGCTCTGCGGCGGCTTCGCCTACTTCCTCGGCCTGAAGCTCAACGCCTACGGCATCAACGTGAGCTGGCCCTGGCTCGCGCTCGGCATGGTCGCGCTGATCTGCGTGCTGACGTACTTCGACGTCCGCATCTCCTCCCTGCTGCTCGCGATCGGCCTCATCAGCGAGGTCGTCATCCTGCTGATCTTCGACGGCTACCTGTTCGCGCGCGGGCACGTCTCACCGCACCCACTGAACCCGGTGACCGCGTTCCAGGGCTTCCCCGCGGCGGGCAAGCTCGCCGCCGGCGCCGTGGGCATCGGGCTCTTCTTCGCCTTCTGGTCGTGGGTCGGCTTCGAGATGGCGCCCAACTACGGCGAGGAGTCACGCGACCCGAAGCGGATCGTGCCGCGCGCCCTGTACGTCTCGGTCATCGGGCTCGGCATCTTCTACACGATCACCGCGTGGGCGTCGCTTGGGGGGTACGCGAGTACCCACGCCGCCATCGCGCAGGCCCAGAACAACGCGGCGAACTACTACCTGGGCCCGGCCAGGGTGTTCGCGGGCCAGTGGGTGGCGTCCGTGATGAGCTTCCTGATCATCACCGGCTCGTTCGCCTGCGGCATGGCGTTCCACAACACCACCGCGCGCTACTTCTACTCGCTCGGGCGCGAGGGCATGCTGCCCGCCCCGCTCGGCCGTACGCACCCCAGGTGGAAGAGCCCGCACATCGCGTCGATCACCCAGTCGGTGATCGCCGCCATCATCATCGGCCTGTTCGCGCTGTTCACCGGCACGGACAACCCGAACTCGCAGGCATACCTCCAGCTCTACGGCCTGATGGCGGTCATGGGCGTCATCATCATCTTGTCGGTGCAGGCGCTGGTGTCGCTGAGCATCCTCGTCCACCACGAGCGGTACCACCGCGACCAGGTCCACTGGTGGAAGACCCGGCTGGCGCCGCTGCTGTCCTTCATCTCGCAGGTGTTCGTCGTCTACCTGCTGTTCAAGAACATCAGCTTCCTCGGCAGCGGCTACGGGTATGCGAAATGGCTGGGCCCGATCGACCTGCTTGTCGTCGCGGCCGGTGTCGGGGCCGCCTTCTACTTCAAGCGGCGCATGCCGCAGAAGTTCGAGCAGGCGGGCAGGCTCATCAACGAGGGGCTGTGAACGCCCCCGGCGCGGCAGCCGTTCGGGATCATGATGCATAACGGCTGCCGCGTGGCGCGTCAGGGGTTGCCAGGCGACGCTGGCGGGGCGGGCGACTATAACAATCCGTGAACATCGCTGGCCAGAGCGAGGTCGATGGGCGGACCGATGGCCAGACGGGCCGCCGCGGTCAGACAATGGCGGAGTGAGTGCCTCACTGCCTTCGGCCGAAGCCGGCGTATCGTCGCTGCTTTCCGTCTCCGGGCTCGCCGTGAGCTTCGGCCCGGTGCGTGCCCTCGAAGGAGTCGATCTCAGCGTCCGGGCCGGCGAGCTCGTCGCGCTGGCCGGCGAGAACGGCGCGGGCAAGACGACGCTCGTGCGCTGCGTCGCCGGCGACATCGCACCTGACCGGGGCGAGATCTTCCTGGCCGGCCGGCGCGTGTCCGCTGACATGACCGCCGCCGCGCGGCAGGGCATCGCCGTGGTCTGGCAGGATCTGGCGCTCTGCGACAATCTGGACGTCGCGGCCAATGTCCTGCTCGGGCAGGAGTCGCGGCGTCTCCTGCTGTCGGAGACCCGTTTCCACGCGGCCGCGGCCGCGTTGCTCAAGAGCCTGCGGATTCCCATCACGGATACCACCCGCAGCGTCCGCGCGCTGTCCGGCGGCCAGCGCCAGCTCGTCGCCGTGGCCCGCGCGATGAGCCGCAGGCCGCGGCTGCTCGCCCTCGACGAGCCCACGGCGTCGCTCGGGGTCGTGGAGGCGGCGCAGGTCGAAGAGCTGATCAGGGCCCTGCGCGAGAAGGGCACCACGATCCTGCTCGCCTGCCACGACATCGACCAGATGTTCCGGCTCGCGGATCGCATCGTGGTGCTGCGCCACGGCCGCATCGTGGCCGACCTGGATCCGCGCAGCACCCACCCGGACGACGTGGTGGCGCTGCTTTCCGGCCAGCAGGTGGACTCCTCCGCGCGCCGCCAGCTCACCCGGCTGCACGGGCTCGCCGACCGCCTGGTGTCGGCGGATCCGTCGTCCAGCCTGTCGCTGATCCTGTCCGCGCTCGGCGCGGCACTGTCCACCGAGCAGCTGTGCATCCACCTGGTCACCGACCAGGACCTGATCTGTGCGGCGTCGCTCGGCTTCACGCCGGGCCAGCTTGCCCCGTGGGCACGGCTGCCGTTCGGCTCCGCGGGCGGCCCGGTCGGCCAGGCCGCGGCGTCCGAGAAGCCGGTCGTGGAAGAGGACGTGCGGGTCAGCGCCGCGTGGCTGGACTGGGGCGACCTGGCGGCGGCCACCAACGTGGCGAGTTCGTGGTCGGTTCCCGTCATGGGCCCGGGCGGGCTCATCGGCGTCATCACCGTTTTCCGCCGCGACACCGGCGAGCCGCACCGAGACGAACTCGATCTGGTCACGCTCTACGCGGGATATGCCGCGAGCGCCGTGGAGCGCGACTCGCTCCTGGACCAGGTCACCGCGCGCAACCGCGTCCTCGAGACGATCCGCGAGATGCTCGAGACGCTCGCCGGGCCCATCCCGGTCGCGGACGGGCTCGTGATCGCGGTCCAGTCGCTGCGCCGCGGGTTGCAGGCCGACGAGGTGGCGCTGCTCACGCAGCAGGGTGACGCGCACCGCTGGCGCGCGTTCGCCGGGCCGCTCGGCACGGATCCGGACGGCGCGTCGCCCGCGCTGCGCGACACGGCGCAGCAGGCACTGACGAGCACGGACCGCGACGGAGCCGCGAGAAGGCTCGGCAGCGGCGGCGGCCGGCGGGTCCTCGCGGTCGCCTTCATCGCGCCCGGCGGCCCGACCGTCCTGCTGGCCAGCTGGAAACAGCTCCGCGCCACGAAGGAGGAGACCGCGCTGATGGAAGACGCCGCGCACTCGCTGCGGCTGGCGCTCGAGCGGGAGGAAGCCGGCCTGGCGCACCAGGAGGCGGCGGCCCTGCGCCGGTCACGCGAGCTGCAGCGGGGCTTCCTGTCCCGGCTGAGCCACGAGCTGCGCACCCCGCTGACGGCCATCAGGGGTTACGCTTCCAGTCTCATGCAACCGGACGTGACCTGGGACGGTGACTCCCAGCAACGCTTCCTCGACCGCATCGCGGCCGAGTCGGCGCGCCTTGGGCGCCTGGTGGACGACCTGCTCGACTTCTCCGCGATCGAGTCGGGCACCATGCGGCTGCAGCGCGACTGGTGCGACATACCGCTGGTGCTCGAGGCGGCCATCGCGTGCCTGCCGCAGAGCAGCGCCGGGACCGTGTCCGCGGCGTGCGATCCCGGACTGCCCGTCGTCTGGGCCGACCACGACCGGCTCGAACAGGTCTTCGTGAACCTGCTGCACAACGCGATCAGCCATAATCCGCCGGGGACGCGGGTCCGCGTCACGGCGGGAGCGAAAGCGGTGGACGTCGTCGCG